>CAZKPH010000231.1:2426-4145 GCA_964554605.1 uncultured Ferruginibacter sp. | reverse complement strand
CCCTGGAGCCCGGCTATCAGGACTACGGAAGGGTTACCAGTCAGGTCAAATTCACTGGCGCTGCCACCCATCAGTTCCGTAAGCTGGTCTTTTACAATCTTTACCATCAGTTGCCCGGGGCTTACCGCTGTCAGTACTTTCTCTCCAAGTGCCTTTTCTTTAACCGTATCGGTAAATTCTTTGGCTATCTTATAATTTACATCGGCATCCACCAACGCTCTGCGGATATCTTTTACTGTATTGGCTATATTTAATTCGGTTATTCGCCCCTGGCCTTTTATATTCTTAAAGGCTGATTCTAATTTTTCACTTAAAGAATTGAACATAATACTGGCTAATTAATCTTTTCAACAAAAAAGTGAACCATATGGTTCACTTAAATATGTTTGCAAAGGTAAGGAAACTTTATGCTCCCAAGTATGTCCGCAGCAGATTGCAACGGGAAGTGGTTTTTAGCTTGGAGATAGCTTTATCCTTGATCTGCCTTACCCTTTCTCTTGTGAGATTGAAATGTTCCCCTATATCTTCCAGGCTTAGTGGATGGTCTACACCTATTCCAAAAAAATAGCGGATAACATCTTTTTGCCTTTCGGTTAACGTGCTTAATGACCTTTCAATTTCAGTCTGGAGCGAAGCTTTAAAAGCCATTTCCATATCCGTGCTTTCTGCGTTGGGGTTTACGAGGAGGTCCATAAGGGAGCCATCTTCACCATCGGCGATGGGCTGATCCATACTTACATGCCTTGAAGCGGCACTGATAGTTGCGGCTACTTCTTCGGTTTCCATATCAAGCAGGCTTGCGAGTTCCTCGGCAGTTGGTTCTCTTTCAAACTCTTGTTCCAGTTGCGAGTATGCTTTGCTTATTTTATTGGTAAGACCTACTTTATTCAAGGGTAATCTTACTATCCTGGATTGTTCGGCAAGGGCCTGTAAGATGCTTTGACGTATCCACCAAACGGCATAGGAAATAAATTTAAAACCACGGGTTTCGTCAAATCTTTGAGCCGCCTTTATCAGGCCGAGATTTCCCTCATTGATAAGATCCGGTAGCGTCAATCCCTGATTCTGATATTGTTTTGCAACGGATACTACAAAGCGCAAATTTGCTTTCGTTAGTTTCTCAAGCGCTTTCTGATCTCCCTGGCGGATTCGGGTGGCCAGTTTAGCTTCTTCTTCGGGACTGATCAATTCTACTTTACCAATTTCCTGTAAGTACTTTTCCAGACTCTGACTTTCACGATTAGTAATAGACTTCGTGATCTTGAGCTGACGCATACTCATAAGTCTAAATTGTTTAAAGGGTTAATTAGAAGTAAGGCAATTTGGAAAAAATAACATTTATTTAACGTAATTTAAACCATTTGGCGAATGCTACCAAAATTTTTTTTCTAAAAGCATTGATATATAATGGTAACTGCTAATATCAGGCTTGTGATTTCAATTTCAGGACATAAAAAATTGTTGCTAAAATATTTTGTAGCCTCATTTTATTTGTTATTATTGCAACATTCAAGACTGTTAAATTATTTGGATGAGTAAGAAAGCGTTATATACATTGGAGTACCCGGTAAGATGTTCACCTGGCATTTTGTATAGTTTT
Source organism: uncultured Ferruginibacter sp. (assembly GCA_964554605.1). Classification (GTDB taxonomy): domain Bacteria; phylum Bacteroidota; class Bacteroidia; order Chitinophagales; family Chitinophagaceae; genus Ferruginibacter. The sequence continues at coordinate 2,545 of CAZKPH010000231.1, read as the reverse complement.
TTAAGTACGCCTGCCGGATTGCAGGAATGGTTCGCCGATAAAGTTGATGAGCGGGACGGAATATTCAGTTTTTCCTGGAATGGTTCTGATGAAAGAGCTGAGATATTGGAAAAAGAAGA
>CAZKPH010000231.1:0-2326 GCA_964554605.1 uncultured Ferruginibacter sp. | reverse complement strand
GCTTTTATAGGGCCGTTTATTGCAACGTTCTTCATTGCCTATTTTGTTTTGATGATGCAGAGTTTATGGAAGTATATTGATGATCTCGTAGGGAAGGGGCTGGATTTTGTAACTATCGGCAAATTTCTTTGGTATGCCAGCGCTTCTATGCTTACATTGGCAATGCCTATTGCTATCCTTATTTCATCTATCATGACGTTTGGTAATCTTGGTGAAAGATTCGAACTGGTAGCCATAAAATCGTCAGGTATATCTTTATTGCGATTTATGCGCCCTTTAATGTGGGTAGCTGTATTATTATGTGGCATTACTTTCTTTTTTGCCAATTATGTTATCCCCGAAGCCAATCTCAAATTCAAATCATTGTATTTCAGTATCCTGTATAAGAAGCCGGCTTTAGATCTTCGTGAAGGGAAATTTTATACGGCAATACCTGGATATACAATCAAAATAGGCAAAAAAGACCCCGATGGCAAAACCCTGCATAACGTTATTATTTTTGAGCAGCAGAATAACCTTCAGGATAATTGCATCGTAGCCCAAAAAGGGAATATGGATTTTTCTCCTGATCAGCGGTTTTTGGAATTTACGCTGTATGATGGGCACAGGTACCAGGAAAGGGGCAATATTTATGATTCTGCTACCGAGTTCATCAGGCTGGATTTCAAGGAGTATAAAAAATTATTTGACATTGCTTCAATAAAAATGATGAATCCCCCAGATAGCATGTTCAAAAATGATAACCGGGTAATGAGTGTCCGGCAGTTAGACCATGCGATTGACTCTTTTAAAAAGCAGTGCAGCAATTACGAGTTATCTATCGATAATGATTTCAAGAGGTATCTTCACTTTGTTAATATCCCGGACAGTTTTTGGACCCATGCCAATGCATTAAAACCTGTAAAGAAATTTGAAGATCTGATTGCCGACTCAGCCCGGCAGCAAGTACGGCTGAATGCTGAGAGTATCGTAAGGAACCTTAAAAATACTGTGATGTTTACCGGCAATGACCTGGAAGGAAAACGAGGAGAGATACGGTTAAGCACGGTGGAATGGCACCATAAATTTTCATTATCCCTGGCCTGCCTGATATTATTTTTTATTGGGGCGCCATTAGGCTCTATTATTAGAAAAGGAGGGTTGGGTATGCCTCTTGTGATTGCAATCATCTTTTTTCTGTTGTTTCACTTACTGAATATGTTTGGAGAAAAATTTGCACGAGGCGGCGTTATGTCTCCTCTTGCCGGGATGTGGCTGCCTATTATTGTCTTAGTACCTGTTGGGGCTTTTCTTACTTATAAAGCTATGCATGATTCACAATTGTTTAATAAGGAGTTTTATTACAGACTATTCAAAAAAATAAGTAATTTGTCATCGTTCCTGTTAGGTAAGTTTCGTACAAATGAAAAAGTTGTTACCCTTTCTGAGTAATTTTTTCGTTCATCTAATTAACTTTTATGCAATCAAATTCCAGAAGGAAATTTATTACCGATTCCGCTATTATAGGAATGGGTACTGTTACTGGGGCTTCCCTGCTCGGCTCTATATTATCCTCGTGCCATACCAGCCGGAATACATCTTCACCGCATAGTATCATAACAGGTTTCGACCAGGCCCCGCTTCCGTATGCTTATAATGCTTTAGAGCCATGGATCGATGCTGAAACAATGGATATCCATTATAACAAACATGCGGCTGCCTATTCAAAGAATCTTAAAGAGGCTGCTATGGCTGAGAACGTGGATACAAAAAAACCATTGGAAGAACTCCTTCCCCATATTTCCCAATTTTCTGTAAAAATGCGGAATAATGCAGGAGGCCATTATAATCATGAATTTTTTTGGCAATTGCTGGCTGCCAATAAACCCGATCTGCCTACGGGTTCTTTGTTGAAAAGTATCGAAAAATATTTCGGTTCCCTGATTGGTCTGAAGGATAAATTCAATGAGGCTGCCAAGGCAAGGTTTGGCAGTGGCTGGGCCTGGGTGGTTTATACAAATGAAAAGAAATTGGTAGTGACCTCCACGGCTAATCAGGATAACCCGCTTATGGACCTGCATGGTACGGGCAATGAAATATTTATAAACGGGATACCCCTTATCGGGATTGATGTATGGGAACACGCCTATTATCTGAAATATCGCAACAGGCGTGCCGAGTATATCGACAATTTCTGGAAAATATTAAACTGGGAGTTTGTTCAGAAAAGGTGGGAACTCATCAGCTAACAATTTATAAATAGTTTTTTTTGAATATTTTTATAAAATATAAAAATTTGGATTTTGTAAGGCAAAAGACTACTTTTGTCGTCCTTTTTTAAGGATAT
>CAZKPH010000230.1:0-4147 GCA_964554605.1 uncultured Ferruginibacter sp. | reverse complement strand
CCCGAGATTTTTTCCATAATTTAATACCCAATCCGGCATGCCTGAAATTGCATTAGTAAGCTTCATCCGGCTGAATGAAGGGTAACCGCCAAATAGCTCGTCGCCTCCAATACCGGATAGTACAGCCTTTAACCCGTTTTCCTTAACATATTTACTGATAAACCATGTGTTGATACCATCGCAGGAAGGTATATCCATACACCCGATGATATCAGGTAAATTTTGGTGGAATGTTTCTTCCGAGACAAGATGTTGATGATGATTACACCCCAGTTGTTCCTGCAAAAGATCCTGGTATTTTTTTTCGGAGAAACGTTCCTCATTAAAATAAATAGATACCGTACTGAGCTGGCCCCTATCCAGGTTCTTGTTGGCCAGGTAAGCAATGACCGCAGAATCCAGCCCGCCACTAAGAAAAACACCAAGTGGGGCATCAGCGATCAAATGCCTTTTAACAGCCTTATCCAGATATGCATAAACATTTTCTACGGCTTGTTTTTTATCAGTTATTTTTTCAATATACCTGGGAATAACATAACAACTTGTAGTGTATGTATGTGATACAACATTATACTTTATAAAAAATCCCTTTCGAAGCGAAAATACATTTCTAAGTGTGGTAACGGGCTCGGGGACATGCCCATAGGCCATCAGCAATATTTTCCATAAATTATTTTCTTCGGACAAACCCGGTATTGCCGAAAAAGCCTTTACCTCAGATGCAAAAGCAAGCCTGCCTCCGGAAATAGAATAATACAATGGCTTGATTCCTTCCGGGTCACGGACCAGGTATAGGTTTTTTGAAGCGGAATCCCATAATGCAAATGCAAACATCCCCTGGAGTTTATCGAAAGATTCCACTCCCCATGTTAAAAAAGCTGCTAAAATAACTTCCGTATCGCTGTTAGAAACAAAATTGCAGCCAAGGCTTAACAGTTCCTGTTTTAATTCTTTGTAATTATATATCTCCCCGTTGAATGTGATCGTCAGCCTCCCATCGGAATACGACATCGGCTGGTGGGCATTGCCAGAAAGATCGATGATTGATAACCGCCTGTGCCCAAAAACCAGGCTCTCATCCCCGGCTACAAATATACCTTCGTCATCCGGTCCACCGTGTTGCTGCAACAAACACATTGAACCGACATATTGCTTTAATGCCGTGCTATTTGTTTCCGAATCTACAATTCCGGCTATTCTACACATTTTTTTCTGACCTTATTGCGATGAACAAAACTCTAGCTAATCTTCTTCCGGTTTACATAATGATCATAATTCTCAGAGAAATCGGCATAAGTTTTAATTAAACCTTCCCGAATATCCGTTGCTGCTTTCCATCCAACAGCATTGATCTTATCAACATTCAATAATTTCCTGGGAGTACCGTCCGGCTTAGATGTATCGAAAACAAGTTCGCCTTCATAACCTACTACCTCTTTTATCAATGTTGCCATTTCTGCGATTGTATTGTCTTTCCCGGTGCCAACATTCAAAAAGTCCGGGCTTTCGTAATGCTGCATGAGATAATAACATGCACTTGCCAGGTCATCCACATACAAAAACTCCCTTAATGGTTTTCCAGTGCCCCATACCGTAACAGTCGGCGCATTATTAACTTTTGCTTCGTGGAATTTTCTAATAAGCGCAGGTAAGACATGCGCATTCTGCAAGTCATAATTATCTCCCGGCCCATAAAGATTTGTTGGCATAGCACTTATAAAGCAGCATCCGTACTGCTTGTGGTAGGCCTGGCACATCTTTATACCTGATATTTTAGCAATAGCATACGGTTCGTTTGTAGGCTCGAGAAGGCCCGTAAGCAAATGTTCTTCATGAATTGGCTGCGGCGCATTTTTGGGATAAATACAACTGCTGCCAAGAAATAATAACTTTTCAACGTTATTTAAATAAGACTGATGAATGATATTATTCTGTAACGAAAGATTATCATAGATGAATGAAGCAGGATACGTATTATTAGCCCAAATACCACCCACTTTGGCTGCTGCAACAAAAACGTACCGGGGTTTTTCTGTTTTAAAAAAATGTGCTACCGCATGTTGGTCCCTAAGATCGAGTTCTGCTGATGAACGCGTTACAATATTTTCAAAACCTGATTTTTTTAATAACCTGTAAATGGCGCCTCCGACAAGACCATTATGCCCTGCCACATAGATTTTATCTGATTGATTCATAGTTCAAAATTATTCGATTACTAGACAGTTTGAGGAAAATAAATCGTGCTCATTGAGCAAAGACAGTTTTGACATTTCTATCTCTGCTGTGAGGAAACAGCCCAGGCTTTGGATTTGTATCCTGGCCTTCTTGCCGGAGATTTCTAATACATTGCCCTCCATATTCATTAAAATCCCCTGAGTAATAACCACTTTATCGTTGATATTGACCCTGTATTGCTCCACGCTTACATTGGAAAAATCATTAAGAAATTTTTTGATTGTCAATATCTCAGACTCTTTGATAACAGCAGGCTTCCCAAGCCAATAGACGAAATTAACAATACCCTCTATTTTTTTGAGTCCCCATTTATCAGGCTCGGACACACGTACAAAAATGTAGGATTTAAAAACGGGTTCATATACTACTTTCTTCCTGTCGCTCCACTGCTTTAATGTGCGAGTTAACGGGCAATAGTTTTCAATGCCCTTATCGCTAAGTATCCGGGCTATTTTTTTTTCCCACCGGGGTTTTGTATAAATAGCATACCAATATCTATTTGCATCCGACATACTAAAGCTTCGCTGTCCCTCAGTCACATTTTAAAGACGAAGGTTATTTTATATTAGGAATATAATTATTTAATAATAGCTATTTAATGCTACTACCAAAAAAACTCTTCAACTTGGAGAGGAACCGTTTCAACCTGGTATATATAGTTATTCCGGTACCATCATCATCCGAATACCCACCACCATAACTATAACCATAACCGTAACCGTAACCATAACCATAGCCATAACCATACGACTTGCTCAAGTAACCGAGTGAAATACCTCTCGGTTTAAGCCCATTGAACACAAGGCACATGTTATTAAGTTTGTTCTTATTATTCAGTTCTTCTATTAAGCGGAGGAAAGTTTTAGGTGTTTTATCGTGCCGGATTACGTACAACGTAACGTTTGCATAATCCTTTAATAGCAAAGCGTCTGTTACAGGCCCTACAGGAGCTGTATCAATAATTACATAATCGAACTGGCTCTTCACATTTGCAATAAGGCTCTTAAACTCGCCACGAGAGATCAACTCGGTGGGATTAGGAGGTATTGCACCTGATGGGATCAGGAATAAATTGGGTATATTGGTTTCCTTGATAATTTTTTCAATCTTGGCTTTTCCTACCATATAATTGGAAATACCGGGTTCTCTTTCAATTTCCAACAAAAGGCTCAACTTAGGTTTACGAAGGTCCATTTCCAGCAACGCTACTTTTTTGCCGGTTAAAGTAAAACTTATAGCAAGATTAATTGCCATAAAGCTCTTTCCTTCCCCGGAGACACTGGAAGTAACCAAGAGCGTATTGGCGCCTTCATTGAGGCCGATAAAATTCAGATTCGTACGTAAAGTCCGGAATTGCTCAGCGACGACCGTTCGCTTACCATCGTAGATAACAATGGGTTTGGTAGTGGTAGCCTGAACAATTTCCCCAACGAATGGAACGGTTGTCTTACTTTCAATATCTTCACGGAATAAAACTTTGCTCTTAAACTGTTCTTTCAGCATTACCAACACTACTGCCGCCATTATTCCAATGATCAAGCCAGTTGTATAAAATTTACTAGCCACAGGGGAAATAGGGCCGTTAACACTTGCCCGTTCCAGCACACGAAGATCCGCTACCGTTGAAGCCGATGACAATGCTGTTTCTTCCCGTTTCTGCAGCAAAAAGGAATAAATATTATTTTTTATCTCTTGTTGGCGGCTTATCTCTAACAGCCCTTTTTCTTTTTCAGGAACATCTTTCAATAAACCGCTGTTCATTTCAATGCCACGAGTAAGATTTTTACGGACAATAAGCAAATTATTCCTTACATTATTCATAGACTCGTACACACTTGAGCGCAATTTTTCTACCTGGGCTGTTGCTAATAAAACCGTTTCACTCTTCTCTCCATTTACTGACCTGGTTTGG
>CAZKPH010000229.1:0-4175 GCA_964554605.1 uncultured Ferruginibacter sp. | reverse complement strand
CCTGGTGAGCCCCTTCCGAAATTTCCTCGATCATCTTTTTGCAAAATGCCGGCAGGTCTTTAGGTGTACGGCTTGTTACCAACCCATTGTCTACCACCACTTCTTCATCAACCCAATCTACACCGGCATTAATAAGGTCTGTTTTTATAGAAGGGTAAGATGTCATTTTCCTGCCTTTTAGTTCACCGGTTTCGATGAGTGTCCACGGGCCATGGCAAATAGCGGCAATAGGTTTGTTATCTTCAAAAAAGCCACCAACAAAACTTACTGCATCCTGATCCTGCCTCAACTGGTCGGGATTCATTACACCACCCGGCAAAACCAAAGCGTCATAGTCTTGCGCATTTGCCTCGCTTACTATCTTATCGACATTTACCTCGTCTCCCCAATTCTTATCCTTCCAACCTTTGATCGTTCCGGGTTTTAATGAAACAATATCCACCTGAGCGCCAGCCTGCTTCAGGGCATCTACAGGCACCTGTAGTTCTGATTGTTCAAAACCATTGGTAGCCAGTACTGCTACCTTCTTACCGTTTAAATTCTGCATGACTCTTCTTTTTGTGTATTGAAAAGCAAAAAAATTGTACCTGTATTATTTTAAAATTAATCGTTCTGCACAATGATACCACGAAGCAGATCATTCCATGAAAATTCCTGCGGGAAATCTATGTTCCCATCCAGTGATATCGAAATGACATTCTTGTCCCGGCTGAGAATAATATTTACTTCGTTTCTATTTGCAAAGTTATCATATGCTTTGCCGGAACAATCCCGCATCTGCAGGAAAATATATTCGCTATGGAGATTAGGAGCACGATAAATAAGGTCAGTTATTTTGAGCCGATGTTCTCCGGACCTATCGTTGTAGACCAATTTTACCAGGTCATTTTTCAACGCCACGGGTTTTAGCGCATCGGCCCCGGGGCCGGACAAAATGAAACGAACGCCTGACAAGCCCGCGTACAGGTGCCAAAAGCTAATATTTAACAGCTTATGGCTTGCATCCCTGAAGAGCAATTTTGCCGCATCGTTTGAGGCCAGAGCATTACGTTCTGTTAATTCGTATTCCAACCCATTTTGGGGTTTAAAGGTTGTGTTGCGATCATGTACATTATTGATCGCGTATAATGGCTGTGTCAATTCCTGTGCTAATTATTTTGTTCTGCTATAATACCGTTCTATGATCTTTCCAATAATAGGAACCAGTCTTTTGTTATCATCTTCCAGGTAGGAAGTCCATTCGTAACAAGGCAATTCGTTATCGGGCACCGCCTGTATGTAAAATGGTTCCTGCCCTTTGATAGCGATCTTAAATAAACTTCTATTCTCCAGTTCATTGCCTATGGCCTCACCCTTGCAATTCATGGTGTTTGACTTGATATTAAATGGGATTATTGTCGTATTCATACCCTACTTCACTTTTATTGTCAATCATTAAAATTCTGTGCCAACCTGATTGTGACGGCGTAATTATTTTATTACCATTTGTATGGCACTACATATTGGCACATCGGGCTGGAGCTATAAAGAATGGAAAGGATTCTTTTATCCACCGGTAATGAAAACTACAGATTGGCTTAGTTATTATGCTACGATCTTCGATTGCACGGAAATTAACATGAGCTTTTATCATTTACCCAAACAGCAGACGGTAGATAAATGGGCGAATGCAGTACCTGCAGGTTTTAAATTCTGCCCCAAGATGAGCAGGTATGTGACACATATAAAGCGATTAAAGGATGTTGAAGATTCGCTGGATAAATTCTTCAACGTATTCGATCCTATTAGCGATCTGTTGGGACCCGTGCTGATACAACTGCCACCATCATTAAAATATGATCGTGATATTGTGGCGGCTTTTATCCAAAGCCTTTTGAAAAAATACCCCATGCACCGCTATGCACTGGAGGCGAGGCATGCAAGCTGGATCAATGATGATGCTTTTCAGCTGTTACGTGATCACAATATTGCATGGGTAATTTCACAATCGGGCGTTGGATTTCCCTATGCAGAAGTGGTTACTGCCAATCATATTTACCTCCGTTTCCACGGACCGGAAAAACTATTTGATTCATCTTATAGCCAGGAAATGTTGCAATACTACGCAAATAAGATCAGCGGCTGGCTAAGAGGAGGCTTTGAAGTGTGGGCATTCTTCAACAACACGATGAACGGGCACGCCATACAAAATGTGCGGGATATACAACAAATGATAAGTACAGCCTTAAGTATACAATTCCTGACAGTTGGTACAGAAAAAGCTTCGCCTGTTGGTTTTCCCCAGGTATTGTTTTTCCAGGGGAATATCGCAGCGTGGGCATATCCTTTTTGTATGGGCTTGCCAATGTTTTTTTAATTCGAACTTCTTTTTCCAATCGTAAAACTGGAAGGCATATTTGTGTGTTTCAGTAATCAGCTCATTTAATTTCTTTTCGGGCAAAGCACCTACCCTACTCGCCGGATGTACCTTGATGCGAAACAGCACTTCGTTTTTTACGATGTTGCCGGAGCCGGCAAATATGTTTTGATCGAGCAATGCATCGCATACCAACTGATCGGGATTTGCTTTGAGCTTCTTTTTTGCTTTGGCATTGCTCCAACTGTCAGACATGATGTCGGCGCTCCAATCATATATTTCATCCAAATCCTCCTCCAGTATTACTACAGAGCACGCATAGAAATTGAGTTCGCCATTTTTAAACACCATGCCCAAGCGAGCATCTGTAGGCTTTCTCTCATCAATGCGGTAAGAGCCGAACAACATTAAATGTATACGAACCGTGAAGTTTTTGAAGCAGATGAGGAAATGTTTCCCCCAGCTTTTGAAATCAATGATCTTTTTATTCAACAGACGTTCCTTATCCACCTTGGTATTGCCGTGAACCTCTGTTATAAGCTTACCCTTGAACTGCTGCACCTGCTCTTTTAAAATTACAATTGATGGACCTTCCGGCATATAAATAATCTTAAGCTCCCAAATTCTTTAATACTTTAACTATGTCTACCCCTTTCTTTAATACAGGCAAGAAAATATCTCCTTTCTTTTCAATACGCTCCAGCGCATTATTAATATTAAAATCGAGAGGGTTTAAACCCATTTTCACCTCACGCCATTCCAGCGGCATCGATACAGGGGCACCTGGTTTTGGCCGAAGACTGTAGGCGCAGGACAAGGTTGCGCCTTGCTTGTTCTGCAGGTAATCGATATAGATATGATTTTTTTTGCGCTTACTTAGTGAACGTTCCAGGGTGGTAAAATCAGGCAGTTGCTCCTGCGCCATTTGTGCGATCACCTGTGCGAAATCGCGAGCCTGTTCGTATGTGTACTTACCGGCGAGCGGGACATAGACATGTAAACCTGTAGAACCAGAAGTTTTACAATAACTTTCCGCACCACCTTGTTCTAATATCTCTTTTATCACCTGTGCGCAGGCAACTACCTCATCGAATGTATTTTTATCGGAGGGATCCAGGTCCAGTACAAGATAATCGGGGCGGTCGGGCGATTGTACCCTTGAGTTCCAGGGATTGATCTCAATACAACCGAGGTTAACGATATAAAGCAATGCATCTTTCGTGTTGCATACCAGGTAATCGATGGTCTTATGAACATTCTCTGAATAAGTGGGATAGGTATCCATCCATTCAGGCGCATTCTCGCCGGCATCCTTATGAAAAAAGGCCGGGCCTTTGATACCATTAGGTGTACGCTTTAACGACTGGGGGCGATCTTTAATATGCTTGATGATGTATTTATAAAGACTGTTGTAGTAGTTCAATACATCGCCTTTGGTGTAGCCCTCATCCGGCCAGAACACCTTATCCAGGTTGGTGAGTGTGAGCTTTTTACTCAATGATGTGGTTGCCATATGTTTTGATGTTTGTTTTGTTGTCTTAGATTCCGGCACTTCCACAGGTGCTTCCCGGTGCACGTCCTTCGGGGCTTTGTCAACCCGTAAGCCCATGAACACTGGGTGTCTGCGAATACCATCTTTGGTGATCTCCGTATACTTAAGATTACACACCAATTTCGGGTTCACCCAGGTAACGGCTGTATTTACGGGTACCTTTTTGCCAAAAGGATTAGTGTCGGTAACCAGTGGTTGCAGCTTATTATATACGTCTTTCAGTATCTTATCGGTGAATCCTGTACCGGTATGACCAATATAGGTAAG
>CAZKPH010000228.1:0-4222 GCA_964554605.1 uncultured Ferruginibacter sp. | reverse complement strand
AGAGGTTATTATTCAAAACCGGATAATGTTACTTATAGAGCGTTTCTTTACCAGGTTGTACAAAAAAATCCTGTTGCTTGCCGATAAGCCGTTCCCGTACAAAGAAATGCGGCAATTGATGAAAGTAGAGGCAATTCTTTGTAATGCTCATAAACAGAAGCCTCCAACTGTAGAAGCCTTATCAAAGATGGCCCACATGAGTACAACTAAATTTAAGCAGCGGTTTAAGGAAGTGTATGGATGTAACCCTTATGAGTATTTTCAGCAAAATCGTATGCAGAAGGCAAGGAATCTGCTAGCTACAGGCGAATATTCCGTAAAAGAAGTAGGGGTACAATTGAATTTCAAAAATCTTAGCAATTTCAGCACGGCCTTTAAAAAGGAGTTTGGAATCCTTCCCAGCGATATGCTCAGGGTTTAAACATTGGTTTATTTATAATATGTACGAAAAATGTCGTTTTTAGGTATAATGGTGTCGGAATTGTGTATGTACTGAATGGCAAAGCAATTTACTTTGCATCGTTATTAACAATGGGTATGTAAATATCTGGTACTCCGTCCCGCTTTAAAATTCAGGCTGTTTAATTTGGATAATGGTTTTGGGTGGGTTTTTAATTTATTAAAAGGCTTTGCAATTTTGCAAGGCCTTTTTCATTATATATTCCTGATAGCTTCTCTTATCTTAACCAGATTGTGAAGCAGGGGTTCTAATAGCTGTAAAGGCAGCATATTAGCTCCGTCACTTTTTGCAATAGCCGGGTTGGGATGTGTTTCGATAAATAATCCATCCGCACCAGTTGCAATTGCAGCCCGTGCAATTATTTCAATCAACTCAGGATTGCCCCCCGTTACGCCGGATTGCTGGTTGGGCTGTTGGAGGCTATGAGTACAATCCATAATGACAGGAACTCCAATATTCTTCATCCAGGGAATATTCCTGAAATCTACTATCAGGTCCTGGTACCCAAACGAATTGCCCCTTTCTGTTAAGAGAATCTTATCGTTGCCGGCATTTTGTATTTTATCTACTGCAAATTTCATAGATGGGCCACTCACAAACTGGCCTTTTTTGATATTGATAATTTTCCCTGTTTGGGCAGCTGCTGTAAGCAGGTCGGTTTGCCTGCACAAAAAGGCCGGAATCTGAAGAACATCCACATATGCAGCAGCAACAGCAGCTTCCTGAACTGTATGAATATCTGTAAGAGTAGGGATAGAAAATTTTTTGCCAGCCTCTTTTATTATTGATAGTGCCTTTTCATCACCAATACCTGTAAACGAAGATGCACTGGTCCTGTTTGCTTTTTTATAGGAAGCTTTGAAGATAAAGGGAATATTGAGGGAATGGCAAACAGCAGCTATTTTTTCAGCGGTTTCCAAAACTATTTCCCGGTTTTCAACTACACAAGGGCCAGCAATCAGGAAAAAATTTCCCGGATCTGCATTTTGTATCCTACAGATTTCCGTTATAAAATCTTTCATAAGCAAATTTAATATTTTCGGCGCTTTAGTATAAATTAATTGTACTATTGGTATCATTAATTGTTTAGGGCAGTAAAGGAGGGGTTAAACAAAAAGTTTTCAACAATGCAGCGTTTTTTGTTGAAATCTTGCCTCTGAAATAGTAAATACCGTGTGTAGGGTATGTGGGTTGAAAAAAATAGTTTAAACTTTGTAGACACATATTTTTCGGCGTAAAATTTGCTTTTTTATTAAAATTCTTAATTTTGCGTCTAAATTAAAAACCCAAAAAAATCAAGTAACATGAAAAAAGTATTATTGTTTGCTGCTCTTGCAGTAGTTGGCTTTACAACTCAGGCTCAGGTTAAGTACGGAGTTAAAGCTGGTGTTAACTTTGCTAATGCTGGCGGATCTGATGCCAGTGATGCTTTTCCTGGAAAAGCTATGTTGGTAAGTTTCCATGCCGGTGGTCTGGTTAATATTCCTGTTGCAAAGCAACTTAGTGTTCAGCCGGAATTGTTGTTCTCCGGTGAAGGTGTAAAATTAGATGGAGGTAAATATCTTTTGAACTACATCAATATCCCGATTATGGTTCAATATGATATCGCTTCTGGCGTTTATGCTGAAACTGGTCCTCAAGTTGGCCTGTTAATGTCTGCTAAAGCAAAACCTGACGGTGGCTCCAGCGTTGACGTTAAAGATTACTTCAAGTCTACTGCTTTCTCTTGGGCAATTGGTGCCGGTTACAAACTGGAAAGCGGTTTAGGTTTCAACGCTCGTTATGCATTAGGCCTTTCCAAATTACCTGATGAAGGAGATGCTAAGATCAATTCTAATGTTATTTCTGTAAGCGTTTCTTATGTTTTCGGTGGACACGCTAAGAAAAAATAATTCCTGAATAAGCAGATAAAAAAAGCCGCAAATTTTGCGGCTTTTTTTATGGTATTATTATAAAAAATATTAGCTAACGAAAGCGGCTTGCATTTTTTCAATCAATTTTCTTTCCAGCATTCGCTGTGCTGTTATTATCATACTTCTAAATGCACCTGCATGAGAAATGCCATGCCCAATTATTACCGGTTTATTTACTCCTAAAACGGGGACACCTCCATACATTTCAAAATTAAAGCGGTCAAAATGTTCGTCGTGGATACCTCTGCGTTGTACTATATCATATACGCTTTCAGCCATTTTAAGAATTACATTCCCGGTAAAGCCTTCACAAACCATCACATCAGCTTTGTCAATAAGGATATCCCTCCCTTCTATATTACCAATAAAACAGATTTGATTATTTTCTTTTAAAAGCGGGTAGGTGGCCTGTGCGAGCAAATTTCCTTTCCCTTCTTCTTCACCGATATTGACAAGCCCTATTTTGGGGGAATCAATACCGAGTATATGCTCGGCAAACAATGATCCAAGCACTGCAAACTGATTCAGGTTTTCGGGTTTACAATCTGCATTAATACCTGCATCGAGAAGTAACCCGAGGCTACCGTTTTCCCTGGGTATATATGCTCCGATAGTAGGCCTCAGGACACCATCGATGGCACGGATACTAAACATGGCGCCAACCATCATAGCCCCGGTATTGCCAGCACTGATAAATGCATCTATTTTACCCGTTGAGAGAAGGTGAAAACCTATAGCGATGGAAGATTGCTGCTTTTCCTTAAGAGCTTTGGTCGGGTGTTCATGCATTTCAATTGTTTCGGCAGCATGAATAACTGTAATGAATCGGGAAGGAATAGCGTGATTGGAAAGAAGCTGTTCAATATGTTCCTGGTCTCCGATCAGTGTCAGATGTACAGGGTGGTCTGATCCTTCAAAAAAGAGTGCTACTCCTTTGACAGCTTCAACAGGGGCAAAATCGCCACCCATCATATCTATGCCAATATTCATCATACTTGTCTTAAATAAAAAATCCTAAATCCTAAACCCGAACGAATTTAGAATTTAGAATTCAGTATTACAAAAATATTATGCTTTAAGAGGAGCCTTCTCTGCAACAACCTGTCCTTTGTAGTACAGTTTACCTTCGCTAACATGTGCACGATGGCGTACATGTGTTTCGCCGGTGGTCTTATCCACAGTCAATGTAGTGGCTGATGCTTTATAATGCGTCCTTCTCTTGGCACTGCGCTGCTGCGAATGGCGTCGTTTCGGATTTGGCATATTCTGTTATTTTAAATTGTTAATTATTTATTTTGTTTTTTTTTCTTAAACTGATTTAAGCCTTCCCATATAGAATTTGCATTATGAGATTTATCGTTGGCTTCCATTTGTTTTAATCTTTCCAGCACTTCTTTATTGCATAATTCGCCACCAAATTCTTCATCTGTGCAGGTTTTCTGCAAGGGGATACTCAACATAACAAATTCATAAATCCAGTCATTCAAGTATAAATGGCTTTCTGTTTTGGATATATAAAAAACATCCGGGTCTTCTTCCTGTTCGTTCATTTCTTCTGGGTTTTCCACCAGTTTAACCAACATGTTGAATTCGTCCCAAAGATCTTTTGTAATTGTATTGCCGCATCTGTCACAGATAACATTTGCTTTGCCTCCAATTTCAAATTTCAGCAGCATAAAACTACTTTTCTTATCCAATTGAAGATTTATAGTAGCCTTACAGTCCGTAAAATCTCTTTCGTTATTTTCTGCAAAAAACGTATCATCCACTCCGTATGTAAACTCATGGATTCCTGGCTTTAAACCAACAAAAGCTATCTCAAATACCTTCTTTTTTGCCATTTCGTTCG
>CAZKPH010000227.1:0-4228 GCA_964554605.1 uncultured Ferruginibacter sp. | reverse complement strand
TTCCATGATTTATTACCCGGTGCCTTGCCACAGGCAAAAAATGTTTGAAGCATTCGGAGGTACGGATTTTCATCTCCCCGTTACCGACTGGCTGACGGAAAGGGTAATAAGCCTGCCCATTCATACGGAACTGGATGAAGAACAACAAAGTTATATTGTAAAAAAGGTTTTGGAATTTGTAAACTAAACTATATGAAAATTTCGGTTATTGGAACAGGTTATGTAGGACTGGTGACAGGTACTTGTTTCGCAGAAACAGGCAACAACGTTACTTGTGTAGATATTGATAAAAACAAGGTTGATAAATTATCTTCCGGGCAAATTACTATTTATGAACCCGGCTTGGAGAAAATATTTCTTCGTAACCAAAAAGAAGGCCGCTTACATTTTACCACTTCATTAGAAAATGGTATACAGGATGCAGAAATTGTATTTCTGGCTCTTCCAACACCTCCCGGGGAAGATGGAAGCGCCGATCTTAAATATATACTGGGAGTAGCTGACGAATTGGGCAAAATATTGGCCGGCTATAAAGTGATAGTGGATAAAAGTACGGTGCCTGTAGGTACCGCCGGGAAAGTGAGGGCCGCAATTGCAAAGAATGCAAAAGTAGAATTTGATGTTGTAAGTAACCCGGAGTTTTTAAGAGAAGGAGTGGCGGTGGATGATTTTATGAAGCCGGACAGGGTTGTGATTGGCACATCTTCCGAAAGGGCAAAAAGGCTTTTAAACGACCTTTATGCTCCATTTGTGCGCCAGGGCAACCCAATCATCTTTATGGATGAAAGGTCTGCTGAATTGACGAAATATGCAGCCAATTCTTTTCTTGCTACCAAGATTACTTTCATGAATGAGATAGCGAGGCTATGTGAACTACTGGGAGCTGATGTGGATATGGTGAGAAAAGGTATCGGAAGTGATGAACGTATTGGAAAAAGGTTCTTATTCCCGGGTATCGGATACGGAGGAAGCTGTTTCCCAAAAGATGTGCAGGCTCTCGTTAAATCATCTGCCGAAGTTGGCTATACTTTCAGGATCCTTGATGCGGTGATGGACGTAAACGAAAAACAAAAAATACATCTGGTGCCGAAAATCCGCCAATATTTCAATAATGACCTTCAGGGGAAGAAAATTGCATTGTGGGGGCTTGCATTCAAGCCGAATACAGATGATATCCGGGAAGCACCGGCTATATATATTATTCGTGAACTTCTTGCCGACGGAGCTAAGGTAACGGCATTCGATCCGGAGGCTATGGCTAATGTTAAACAACTGATCGGAGATGATATTATTTTTGCCGAAAATCAATATGATGCGCTAAAAGATGCAGACGCGTTAGTGATAGCTACGGAATGGAGCGAATTCAGAACTCCTGATTTTGATAAAATATCAGGCCTATTGAAGCAAAAGACAATATTTGACGGCAGGAATCTTTTTGATACTGCCCAAATGGAAGACCTTGGGTATTATTATGTTAGTATTGGCCGAAAAATAATAACTCATCCATAAACCCTTATCTATGCAGAAACGAGTACTGATCACCGGAGCCGCAGGTTTTTTAGGCTCTCATTTGTGTGACAGGTTTATCAAGGAAGGCTTTCGTGTGGTAGGAATGGATAACCTGATTACTGGAGATATCAGGAATATCGAACATCTTTTTCCTTTGAAGGAATTTGAGTTTTATCATCACGATGTTTCCAAATTTATTCATATTCCGGGGCAGTTGGATTACATTCTGCATTTTGCATCTCCGGCCAGTCCGATTGATTATTTGAAAATTCCTATTCAAACCCTCAAAGTAGGTTCGTTAGGTACACATAATTGCCTTGGGCTGGCAAAAGCCAAAAAGGCCAGGATTTTGGTAGCAAGTACCAGCGAAGTTTATGGAGATCCGCTTGTACACCCACAAACGGAAGAATACTGGGGAAATGTTAATCCTGTAGGGCCTCGGGGAGTATATGATGAAGCAAAAAGATTCCAGGAGGCGATTACAATGGCATATCATACATTTCACGGAGTGGAAACAAGGATTGTAAGGATATTCAACACGTATGGCCCCAGGATGAGGTTAAATGATGGCCGTGCTCTGCCGGCATTTATCGGGCAGGCACTGAGAGGGGAAGATCTAACCGTATTTGGCGACGGGAGCCAGACAAGAAGTTTTTGTTTCGTAAATGATCTTATTGAAGGGATTTATCGTTTGCTGATGAGTGACTATGCATTACCGGTAAACATTGGCAATCCTGATGAGATATCCCTCAAAGATTTTGCAGAAGAAATTATTCTCCTTACCGGTACTTCTCAGAAAATTGTGTATAAGCCTTTACCAAAGGACGATCCCAAACAAAGGCAGCCGGATATTTCAAAGGCAAAGGAAATCCTTGGTTGGGCTCCATTGGTTTCAAGGTCCGAAGGATTGAAAATAACATATAATTATTTCAAATCATTACCAACGGAAGAATTATATAAGTTGCCGAAAGATTTCGAAAGTAAAAAAGTCTAAAAATATTTGCAATGTATCAGGAATTACTGAACGGTGAAAAAAAATTGGCTGTGATCGGGTTAGGTTATGTGGGCTTGCCTATCGCATTGGCTTTTGCACGAAAGATAAAAGTAATTGGCTTCGATATCAATGCGAGGCGGGTAGAAATGATGCAGAACAAAATTGACCCGAGCCAGGAATTAGAAGCTCAGGATTTTGATGGTTGTGATATTGAATTTACAAATGACATAGATACATTAAGAACGGCTGATTTTTTTATTGTTGCTGTCCCTACTCCTGTAGATAAAAACAATATTCCCGATCTGACACCTGTAAAAAAGGCCAGTGAAACGGTGGGAAAAGTGATAAAAAAGGGTAATTATGTGGTATTTGAAAGCACTGTGTATCCCGGTTGTACCGAAGAAGATTGTTTGCCAATTATTGAAGGCCTTTCCGGGCTAAAAAATATTTCTGATTTTAAAACGGGGTATTCTCCCGAAAGGATAAATCCGGGAGATAAGGAACATACACTTGCAAGGATCACAAAAGTTGTGAGTGGTTGCGATGCAGAGAGCCTTGATGTCATTGCAAAAGTGTACGAATTGGTTGTGGCGGCAGGTGTTCATAAAGCATCTTCAATCAAAGTGGCAGAAGCGGCAAAAATAATAGAGAATACCCAACGGGATCTTAATATAGCATTGATGAACGAATTGTCTATCATTTTCGATAAAATGAATATCAATACCTACGAGGTTTTAGAAGCTGCGGGGACTAAATGGAATTTTCTCCGCTTTCAACCCGGGCTGGTAGGAGGGCATTGTATAGGTGTAGACCCGTATTATCTTACCTATAAATCCAAAGAACTAGGTTACAATAGCCAGGTTATTTTAGCCGGAAGGTCGATCAATGATGGCATGGCCGGATATGTGGCAAGGAAGATATTGCAACATATTATCCAATCCAACGGCGATGTAAAGACGGCAAAAGTATTGATAATGGGTGCCACATTCAAAGAAAATGTTAGTGATATCCGTAATAGCAAAGTTGCTGATGTGGTAAAAGAATTAGTTTCATTTTCACTGAATGTACATGTTGCCGACCCTCATGCCGATAGCGAAGACCTTCAGCATGAGTATGGTTTCGGTTTATCTTCCCTGCAGGCTCCTTATGATGCTGTAATAATTGCAGTGCCTCATAATGATTATAAGAAACTGGATGATAATTATTTTTCCGGGATTACAAAAAATAGTGCTATCATCGCCGACCTTAAAGGTATCTTCAGAGGTAAAATAAAAAGCAGGTATTACTGGAGTTTATAATGGGCCGGAGTTAGCATATTGCAGTAAAATATACAAGCAGGTAATGTAATGGATCGTTTTCACACACAGGATTTAGGTAATTTATCTTTTTTGATAACAGGTGGTGCTGGTTTTATCGGAAGCCACATAGCAGAATATCTGTTGTTTCATGGAGCAGGGAAAGTACGGGTATTGGATAATATGGCCAATGGTTTTGCATCTAATTTGTCAATATTGAAAGAATATCCGGCCTTTGAATTCATTGAAGGGGACATAAGGGATCGGGAGATTTGTTTTAAAGCTTGTGATGGCATCGATTATATCTCGCATCAGGCCGCATTGGTGTCCGTGCCTCGCAGTATTAAGGAGCCTTTGTATTTTACCGAAGTGACTATAATGGGCTTTGCAACTGTGCTGAAAGACGCTGTTGAAAATAAGGCTCAACAAT
>CAZKPH010000226.1:0-4241 GCA_964554605.1 uncultured Ferruginibacter sp. | reverse complement strand
AGCGGGAAGCCCGCTTGCATTGGTAAGGTTTGCCTCCGGATTATTGGCCCACGCATACCGGACTGCCACCGGGTGTGGCACTTCCGGCGCAGATACCAGCAACTGGGTACCTTCTATCTGTACCGAAGCCCAATAAAATTTTTTATCCGCACCGGCAATGGCAAAACCCCGTAATGGCTGATCGCCTACAGATTTCAACCCTCCCTCCGTATGATGGAAATAGAGCCGTATAGAACTGCCATTGATCTTCGCCGAATCGTATACCGGCCCACTGAATACCACATCTTTCCCATACAAGTCATGTTCGGCTATCAACGCCAGACGTGCCCCTACCTCCTGCTTGTTCTTAGGATGGATATCATCTGCATCGCCAATATCTATCGTTACAGCCATCCCCGTGTTGGGAAGTTTCAACGACAACAGTTGAGCCTCTCTCAGTTCAGCCCAGTCAGAGGCTGCCGGTTCGGGCAACCGTTGTGTATAATTGGCAAGTTGTACAAAGTAGAAAGGAAAATTGCCCTGGCGCCATAAAGCCCGCCAGTCGCTAATCAGTGCAGGGAATAATGTACGATACTGCTCTGCCCTGTCGGCATTGCTTTCTCCCTGGTACCAGATAACCCCACGTATGGCAAAGGGAATCAACGGATGTATCATAGCATTAAAAAGAACGGTAGGCCGGTTAGGCCCGGTAGTATTTTTCGGCTTCCCTGGTACTTTTGCAAAATCAACAGCCACTTTATATTTCCACAGCCCGGCAAGAGAAATCGAATCTCCGTTTTCCGTACGCATATACACGGTATTTTTGTCGCCATACATTCCACCACCACCGCCATTATCCACTATACGGATAGTTATGGTATTCTCCCCTTTTCGTATAAGCTTTGCCGGTATGGTATAAACCCTTGGCTGGTCCCACTCATTTGTAGCGCCAATACGCACCCCATTGAAATACGTGATATCTTCATCATCGATCATACCTAAAGATACCTTAAGGTCTTGCCCAAGCCATCCTTCCTGTATGCTCACTTTCTTTTTATACCATACTATCCCGTCCAAGTTCGTGTATCCGGTTATTTCCCAAAGCCCGGGAAGATTCATCTCTTCCCAGGAAGAAAAATCCATCTTCACATCTGCCCAAACAGGAACACCTTTCTGAAATCCCATATCCGATCCATTTGCCCTTTTCGCCCATGCCATCATATCGGCATCGTATTGCTTCTGCATCACGGAATCCGGATTATGCTCCCTCCTGATTTGCAATACCTGTTTTGCAAAATCAGGCATTTTCAACAATGTTTTGCCACTAGTCCATGCTTCAGCAACCGTACCTCCCCAGGAACTGTGTATCAACCCAATCGGGATACCAGTTTCTTCGTAAAGTTTTCTCGCAAAGAAATAAGCTGTTGAGGAAAACTCGGCAACGGTTGCAGGCGAACATTCACGCCAGGAACCACCCTCTGCCTGTATATCGTCCAACGGCAAATTGCTCACAGCACTCTGTACCTGCAAAAAACGGATAGCAGGATAAGTGGCAGCAGCAATCTCTTTCCGATAGTTTTCAACCTTGCCCCAACCTGCCAAAGGCATTTGCATATTGGACTGCCCCGAGCATATCCATACTTCGCCAACCATGACATTGCCAAAACGAATTTTTTCTTTTGCCTCAATAACCAGGTCGTAAGGGCCGCCTTCCTTTTCAGGATTCAGTAAAACTTGCCAACTGCCATCTTTAGATGCAATAATAGCTTTCTGCTGCCCGTGCAAAGAAACAGCCACTTTTTCACCGGGATCTGCCCAACCCCATACCGGTATGGCTATATTCCTTTGCAATACCATATTTTCTGAAAATATATGCGGCAAATGCAATTTGGCAAACCCTGGTTTGAAACTACATACAAGCACCATGAAGAAAATAATTTTCTTTATCATATGATTATATTAAAGCCATTAAAATTGGTAACGCACAAAGGCTTCCATTGCAGCATAATGCGTAAGCCCCAATTGTGCGTATAATTTAGCAGTGCTGAGATTCCTCTCTTCCGCCCGTTGCCAAAATTCTCTTGTATCCGATCCCTGGAATGGCACACTGTCCTTTTGAGACTGATGAATAAAAATGGCATTCCTTTTTTTCAATACCTGGTCCGGGCTCATAGGCACTGCCATTTCAATTTCAGTAATATCCCATTCCTGCCATGCGCCCTTATATAACCATAGCCAACAATCATCCAGCCATTTTCCACCGCCTGATTTCAATTGCCGCATTGCCATCTCTACCGCATCGAAGCAAACTTTATGCGTACCATGAGGATCGGCAAAATCGCCAGCGCAATAAATCTGGTGAGGTTGTATCTGCTCAATAATTTCTTTGGTAATGCGGATATCTTCGTCGCTGATAGGATTCTTATCTATCGTCCCTGTTTCGTAAAAAGGCAAGTCCAAAAAGTGGATCCTGCTTTCCGGCAAGCCAACATATTTTGCTGTTGCCCGTGCTTCGCACCTGCGTATAAGCCCCTTTATTGCCCTGATATCTTCCGTATCTTTTTCGGTAGATTTTTTCTCTGCCAGGAATGCAAGCGCAGCATCCAATACTTCCTTACTCTTTGCATGATCTATATTAAAGAGGCTTTCAAAGCCAACGGCAAAATCAAGGAACCTTGTTACAAACTCATCGGTAACTGCAATATTCCCGCTGGTTTGATAGGCTACGTGCACTTCATGCCCCTGTTCCTGCAGCCGGAAGAATGTGCCTCCCATACTAATGATATCATCATCGGGATGTGGGGAAAAAATAAGTACTTTCTTGGGAAAAGGCCGGGATCGTTCCGGATGGCTCTGATCAGAAGTGCCGGGTTTTCCTCCCGGCCATCCGGTAATGGTATCCCGCAACATATAAAAGACCTCAAGATTGGTTTGATACGCATCCCCTTTTTCCGTCAGCAGATCGTTAAGCCCATTTTCATTATAATCATTGTTAGTAAGGCTCAGGATAGGCTTAGACAATTCAAGGGCCAGGTTAGTTACGGCCTTACGGATCATTCCCGGAGCCCACTCACATTCACCCGTAAGCCAGGGACTCTTAAACCGTGTTAGTTCGCTGGCGGCAGCGCTATCCAATACAAAAGTACAATCATCATGGTTCTGGAGTAATGATGCCGGAATTGCTTCCAGGTCGTCTCCTTCAATAGACTTCTGCAATACTTGTGCTTTGGAATGCCCCCATGCCATTAATATGATCTTCTTCGATTTTAAGATGGTTGCAATTCCCATCGTTATAGCCATTCGGGGTACCTGGTTCATATTCCCGAATTCGTAGGAATTTGCCATCCGGGTCGAATTATCCAGTGTCACCAGCCGGGTTTTAGAATAGATGCCACTGCCGGGTTCATTGAACCCAATATGCCCGTTCATGCCAATACCGAGTATTTGAATATCTAAGCCTCCGGCATCTTCTATCATTTTTTCGTAAGCATTACAATGTTCCTTTACGTTATGTTTTGGAATCATGCCATCAGGCAGATGGTAATTATCCGGGTTAATATCGGTATGTTCAAACAGGTTTTTCCGCATGAAATAATGATAGCTTTGCAAAGCATCTTTATCCATCGGATAATACTGGTCCAGGTTGAAAGTAATTACATTACGGAAACTGAGCCCTTCCTGCTGGTGCATCCTAACCAATTCTGCATAGAGTGTTTTCGGCGTAGATCCGGTTGCGAGCCCTATTACACAAGGCTTCTCTTCCTTTTCCCTTTCCCGAATCAGTCCTGCTATAACATGAGCTACATATTTGGAACCCTCCATGGGCGTATCAAAAATCTGTACCGGTATCTTTTCTAACGAATCCGTATAATCGATCTTATGCATAATAGATAATTTATTTTTGTCAATAAAACTGTCAGGGGTTATATACCGTAATAATACGGCCCCTTCTTCCATTTGAATCAAAAGCACATATCTTAATTTGCCCCTTCTCCGGAATTGGTTTTGCATATTCGGGGCTTTTTTCTGTTGGATCTTCCCCGTTTGTAGTATAGCGCATTTTTAAGCCGGGCAATTGTTGGTTTACCCACACTTCACCGGATTTAACAACTGCTCCAACAGACGGAATACGATAATGATAGCCTCCATTCATACAATCCAGGCGAGGCAATTCCCTTTTGCCGACAAGGTTGGCAAACTGAGACCATGCCTGCCCGTACAAAGAATCACTCTTTAACTTATCGGTTGATGTTGCCCAATCC
>CAZKPH010000225.1:0-4243 GCA_964554605.1 uncultured Ferruginibacter sp. | reverse complement strand
GGGAACTTTGAAACAAACCTCTCCCTCACGGGTGAAGCGTCTTTACGTACATAGTTGCAATACCGTAAAAAAGAATTCTATGTTTTTATTCCAAGAAAGAGAGTTGTATAATACAACTCTCTTTACGAGGGGTTTCACTTGTCGTTATTATTCAGCTACAATATACATGGTACACTACCACGTAAATATCCTGTAACCTTATACCTGTTATAAATTTTGTAAGAAAAACATACCTTTAGATAAAGGCAAGTAATGTTAAAAAGGGTAGCGGGACTGCGTTGTGTTTACAATACAAATATGAGGAGTTGATATTGATAAATTACACGTAATTAATGAAATAGTGCATTTTTTTAGTGTAAGTATATTTTGTATATATGAGTAGAGAAATTAAATGGGTAAACAGTATGATACTGTTTACCCGATGTATAGAGAAGGAAAGGTTTACGTAGTTTCAAACGGGATCTGCATCTCTAAGACAATAATGGATAGAAAAAGGTTGCAACCTATTTTACATAAAAAAACTCCGGGGTAAACCCGGAGCTATATTGTAACTAATAAGCGTTTTATTCCTGGACAGGAGCGGCAGGTTCTGCAGGCGCAACATCTTCACCGCCTTTATGATAGGGCTTGTGCAGAGATTCCGGTTTAGGCATCAGCACTTTTCTGCTGAGTTTGAATTTTCCGGTACGTTGGTCGATATCCAGCAATTTTACTTTCACCTTATCCCCTTCTTTAAATACGCCTTCCATTGATTGCAGGCGTTTCCAACTGATTTCGCTGATATGCAGCAGCCCTTCTTTTTTAGGAAGGAATTCTACAAATGCACCAAATTCTTTAATACTTTTGACAGTACCTTCATAGACTTCGCCGATAGTTGGCACGGCTACCAGCCCTTTGATCCAGTTCAGCGCTTTATCCAGGCTGTCTTTGGAAGCAGAGAAGATGCTCACTTCACCGGCATTATCAACTTCTTCAATATTAACAGTGGCACCCGTTTCACGTTGTATTTCCTGTATCACTTTTCCTCCCGGCCCGATCACAGCGCCAATAAATTCTTTATCAATAATCAGTTTTTCCATACGCGGAGCGTGTGGTTTTACATCAGGCCTGTGTTCGGGTATGCAAGCATACATGGCATCCAGGATGTGCATACGCCCCTTGCGAGCCTGCTCCAGAGCCTGGCGCATGATATCCATGCTAAGGCCATCTACTTTAATATCCATTTGCACGCCGCAGATACCGTCGCGTGTACCGGTAACTTTAAAATCCATATCCCCGAGATGGTCTTCATCGCCCAGGATATCCGTAAGCACAGCAAATTTCCCGGCTTTGGTGATAAGCCCCATCGCCACGCCGCTTACGTGCTTCTTCACCGGCACCCCTGCATCAATAAGCGCCAGCGAACCGGCACATACCGTAGCCATTGAAGAAGAACCGTTAGACTCCAGTATATCACTTACAACTCTTACCACATAAGGATATTCCTTTCCAGGCATCATTTGCTTCAGCGAACGCATAGCGAGGTTACCATGGCCCACTTCCCTACGGCCTACCCCACGTATCATTTTCACTTCACCTGTAGAGAACGGAGGGAAATTATAATGCAGTATAAACTTGGAGAACTCGGATTTATATGCGCTTTCTACCAACAGTTCGTCCAATGCGGAACCAAATGTTACCGTTGTAAGCGACTGCGTTTCACCCCTTGTAAATAAAGAAGAACCATGTGGTGTGGGCAATATATCCGTTTCCATAGACAATGGGCGGATATCTTCCAGCCCACGCCCATCCAGCCTCTTGCGATCGTTCAGGATCATATCTCTTACCACGTAGTATTGAAGCTCTCCAAAATAATGCCCGATAAGCGCTTTGTCTTCGTCGGGCAATTCTTCGCCAAGGTATGTTTTCAACTCTTCCTTCAATGCATCGAAAGCATCGCTTCTTTCATGTTTGGCAGAAGCAGAAGATGCGATAGCATACATTTTATCTTTGGTAAAAGCGATGATTTTTTCATTAAGTTCTTCATTGCGATAAGGCTTTGTATATTCCCTTTTTCCGGCAATACCTGCCTGCGCCCTTAATTCGGCCTGTGCCCTGATATGTATGCGGATAGCATCATGAGCCAGTTCCAATGCCTTAACCAGGTCTTCTTCCTGGCATTCTTTCGCTTCCCCTTCCACCATCATGATGTTTTTTTCGGTAGCAGCGATAATGAATTCAAGATCGGACTGGCCCAGTTGTGTACGTGTTGGGTTGATAATGAATTCGCCGTTGACCCTGCCGATACGTACTTCGGAAATGATTTCCTGGATAGGAATATCCGAAACAGCCAATGCAGCAGATGCAGCAAGGCATGCCAGCGAATCGGGCATTACTTCAGCATCTGAAGAAATAAGATATACCAGCACCTGCACATCGCAGAAATAATCTTCGGGGAACAAAGGGCGTAAAGCCCTGTCAATAAGGCGGCTGGTAAGTATTTCGTAATCATTCAGCCTTGCTTCCCTTTTAAAGAAAGAACCCGGTACCCTTCCGGCAGATGCGAATTTTTCCTGATAATCTACGGAAAGCGGGAAGAAATCCTGTCCCGGTTTGGGCTCTTTACTGGCCACAGTAGTTGCTAAAATAACACAATTGCCCTGGCGCACTATAGCGGAGCCATCAGCCTGGCGAGCCATTTTGCCTGTCTCAAGCGTAACCATGCGGCCACCGCCTATATCAAAAGTTACTGATTTAGTACCTAAACTACTCATAAGATAAATATTATAAATTAGAAATCGGGCAACACAATATACCCGGATAAAATTGTGGAAATAAAAATAATTCCCAACCTGTATAACTTAGTTGGGAATCAAATTATTTAAACATGAAACGATTATTTACGTAGACCTAATTTTTCAATCAAAGCCCTGTACCCTGCCAGGTCGTGCTTGCTCAGGTAGGTGAGTAAACGTTTGCGTTTACCTACCATCATCATTAAGCCACGCTGTGAGGAAAAGTCTTTTTTGTTTGTCTTTAAGTGGTCGGAGATGTGGTTGATCTTTTCTGTCAATAACGCCACCTGACCTTCAATAGAACCTGTATTGGCAGCCTTGCCACCAAAGTCTGCGAAAATCTTTGCTTTTTTTTCGATTGTTAAATACGGCATTTCTTTTTTTTTAATAACGTCTTTATTAAATTTCTCTTTTTTATACGGCTGCAAAGGTAGGCAAATTATTTAATTTACAGCCGGATAATCAGTAATTTTAGGCGCCTCGTTTACGTGAAACGGAAATTCCGGCAAGACGGATACAATAAATTTGGGGCCCCGGATGGTTTTTTTCGATAATCTTGCAAAACAAGCCGTCCTTATCTTTAACACAACACAAGCCTTTCAGGGCATTATATATGAGGATTGTTTTTACAGTAACAACAGATCTTACCTGCGACCAGCGTATGATACGGATAGCCACTTCGCTGGCCAATGCCGGGTATGAAGTGGAATTGACAGGCAGGGAGATGCGGCCGTCGCTGCCCTTGCAACGGCATCCTTTCAGGCAGAAAAGATTGAAATGCTTTGTGGAAAAGGGCAAATTATCTTACCTGGAGTATAATACCCGTCTTTTCCTATACCTGCTTTTTAAAAAAACAGACTGTATCTGCGCTATCGATCTAGATACGATACTTCCTGTTTATTTTATCTCCAGGTGGAAAAAAATTAAACGGGTGTATGATGCGCATGAACTTTTCTGCGAGATGAAAGAGATATCCTCCCGCCCGGCTGTCTATGCCCTCTGGAAGAGGATAGAAAGAATGACTGTCCCTCATTTCCCGAAGGGATATACCGTAAACCAACCTATTGCAGAAGAATTCCGCAAAATGTATGGCGTACAGTATGAAATAATACGCAATATTGCGCTGATGAGGGAGGACAATGCCAGTGAACAGGAAAAGGAAAAATTTATACTTTACCAGGGTGCGGTAAATGAAGGCCGTAGTTTTGAAACGCTGATACCGGCTATGAAAGAAGTAAACTGCCCGCTAATCATCTGTGGCGACGGTAATTTTATGGAGCAGGCAAAAGAGCTGACACGAAAGAACCAGCTTGAAAATAAAGTGATCTTCAAAGGCAAACTGCCGCCTGACGAACTCCGGTTAATAACACAAAAAGCATATTTTGGCATTACCCTGTTTGACCCCGATGGGATGAGCAATTATTACTCGCTTGCCAACCGCTTCTTCGATTACCTGCAGGCTGGCATAC
>CAZKPH010000224.1:0-4263 GCA_964554605.1 uncultured Ferruginibacter sp. | reverse complement strand
CTTGTAGATTTATCCTCATCATAGAAACAATGTGTATAACCGCACAAAACTTTCTTATCAGGGTTATTCATAAAATATGTACCGATTTCCTCAAGGGCTCCCTGCTCCAGGTAGTCGTCGCTATTGATCCAGTTAAAAATATCGCCTGTCACTTTCGCCAGCCCTTTATTTATCGCCTCCGACTGGCCATTATCTTTTTCACTTACCCAATATGTTATAAACGATTCATATTTCTTTATAACCTCAACTGTGCTATCCTCGCTTCCCCCATCAATAATTATCAGTTCATAAGATGGGTATCCCTGGTTTATTATAGAAAGAATGGTTTCTTCTATATAATGCCCCTGGTTGAAACTGGGAACGACAATTGATATCTTAGGCAGGCCATTCATTCAATATCATTTTTGTTTATTTCCGCTGAGGATAGATGAAAAACGGGCTTTTTGTTTTATAAAGAAATATTCAAAGTAGCGGTATGAAATTGCTGAAATCAAAATCGTGATGCCCAGTGTAAGCAGGAAGTGTATCCAGTGGTAACCAAGGAAATGTACTTTACCAACAACAAGGAAAGATAACCGGATAGCCACGTAATGATACATATACAAGCCATAAGATATTTTACCAAGATAGCTGACCCAGGGATGTTCGAGATTGAAAATTACGTTGGGATTCACGGCTGCATTAAGAATTATATAAGTAAACAATAGCCCATATACTTCATAAGTAAACAAACCGAATTTTGATGAGCTTATAAGCAAAGCTAATGTTAGTATATAAACTAAAAACTGAAGCTTTTTGTTGAATAAAAATGCAGCAACCTTATTGCCGGAGAAAGCAAGATATGCGCCAATTCCACCCATCGCCATAATATCAAAACAAAGATGCACAAAGAAGAAACTGGCCGCAGGGAATACATAAAAGACAAATACTTTAAGAATAAGATATACGAATATTATTGCCAATAGCATCTTTATGTATTTTGTTGTCCTGCTAAAAAGAAGTGGCCAGATAATATAAAACTGCTCTTCGACACCAATAGACCAGGTCTGCTCTGCATAAGGAAGATGTAAGCCCATTCCGTAAGCCACATTCGGCAATATGAGGAGGAATAAAATAAGTTTTTCGATAAATGCCGTATGCAATGCCACATCCGACAGCTCCGGCAGGCGCAGGTACATCACCGAATTAAATACAAAAAGCGATCCTAATACGATTAAGTAATATAAAGGCCAGATACGAAGAATACGACGGATATAAAAATCCCGTATCCGTATGCTCCCGTTAATTTTTTTTTCTTCAAGCAAGAGGAATGTAATAAGGAAGCCGCTTAAAGCGAAGAAGAGTATAACGCCAAGCTTCCCGATGCTGATAACAAATTGCCCCCAGAAGGATGCTTCATTCACCACTTTTTCGATCTCAAAATGATGCAATATCACCATAAAAGCTGCTATAAAACGCAGCCCATTCAGGTTAGGGAAGTAAATACTTTTTTTTACAGGCATTTTCTACAAGGCAATATAAAGAATCAGGGTAAAAATCTTTTTAATGTCCCTTTCACAATATTTACCTGGTAACCTATCGGGAAATATATTTTTTGCTTAAAAAAATTTCTTGCAATAGGTCTAAAACTATCCTTATTACTAATAATATCGTATAAAAATTTTCTTAATCGTTGCTTGTCAAAATATTGATTAGGTACACCATCAACAAACCAAGGCTTTATAAATTTTTGATAGTATTTATCCGGGTCTTTATCATGTTCAATTATATCCTGTACCATATCATCAAATGAATTATAATCACTTCGGTTAAAGAAACTATTAGTATTAAATTCAAAATGTATTAACGGATTCCCCCAGTACAGTGGAACAGTCATACAACTCATTGCCTCAACAAGCTTTTCAGTTGTATATCCCGGATGCTGAGCATTTTCAAAACAAAGATTAAATTTATAATTTGAAATAAAGTCTCTTTTATTATCTACTCTCCCACCGATATTATTTAAATGTTTCCCTCCCGAATCTATTCTTTTATATTTTGATAATTGATAAAAAAAATTGTTTCGTTCTTTAGAATTAGGATTACTTACTACCATTGAGCAAAATCCTCTTTTCCCATTTATGAGTTCATCTATATTAATCTTTGACTTATCCAATTGATCGGGATAAATCTCATATAAAACATAATTGGGGACTCTGATATTTCTTTTATCAGACCAATATTCAAAAGACATAGAGAAATCACATTCTTTATATTTTGGCATCAGCCAGTTTTCCGGAGTATAGTAAATCCTTATGCAATCATATTTCAGAAAGTCTCTCCCTTCCCAGGAATATATGATCATGTCCGGATCATCCGGGGTTATGATTACATCAAAATCAATTTTAAGCACATCCACAAAATAATTATTATGCATGTCCCATACATCCCAGAAATCAGTAAAGTAAAGCCGTAATTGAGGTTTGGATACCAATGCCATAACTAGACAATTTATTTTATAAAAATTACAGGGCAATTCTTTGTTGCCGATAGGATTCAATCTTCCTTAATACCACATTATTCAGGAATATTGAAAAAGGGATTACTAATAGCAATACCCACAGCGAGGTATTTGCTTCATTCACACCCAAATTATATAACAGGTTCCTGAAAAAAATATGTGCAATGTAAACCGGGTAAGACAATTCACCAATGCTTCTATCCCAGTCCAACTTTTTCGTATAGGAAAAAATAAACGGGATTGCCAATGCCAGCCCGGCAAAATATAAGTAATTCCGTATATAATAATGAAAATATTCATACCCGAGAATTACAAACAGTGTACCTAGATAGAATAGTAACAATATGGGTTTCGATATTTTCCTAACCTTGATAAATTCATATAATTTATACGACAAAAGCCCCATAGAAAAATACATCAACTCAGCCGGAAAAAACCGATAAGTCCAGGGATCGTTTGTTAAACCATTTCTTAACAGCAATAGCTTTACTAAAGCAGAAAATACAAAAAAAGAAAAAATAATTAGTAAGGACCGTCTTGCGATGAAAGGGGCAATGAGATAAAACATCAACTCCATCGATATTGTCCAGGCCTGCGGAACAAGCATGAACATATACAATTTAGGATTAGCATGCAAAGCATAGTCAGGTGTAAAAAACAATCCTCCATGTCCATTCAAAGCAGTGAACATGGATATATCCTGCCCGAATATAACAACGTTGCTTATTGACAATAAAGATAGCGAAAGCCAATTCAGGCTATTCCCATATACCTTATAATTGGATAACATGCCCCAATTGTTTCCTCCGGAAAACAATATGAAAACCAATGATGTTATAATTACAAGCCCGGCTACGATCCAATAAGTGGGATACAACCGCAGGAACCGGTTTGATATGAATAGCTTATAGTGATTATGCGATTTACAATATTTTTCATTTAGGATTAATGCCATATAAAACCCTGAAATAATATAAAAAGACTGAACGGCTTCAGGCCCCTGCATAAACCTAATGGAAGAGAACTGGCCACAATGGTACAATACAACGTATATGGCAAATAGTATCCTTAAAATTCCCATTTAGACTTTATCTTTAAAAATAGTGTTTGCGAATGGCCTTTACGCAGCAATCAATATGAATACTGAAAATTTCAGAAAATGTTCCTGCAATAAGCTTTTGTTAATCCAATCAGCCAGGCCCCTTTTACTGTACCGGAATAAGATGCACCTTTTATACAATATTGCAGGGCATATTTAAAATCTTTTTTCCAGTACTTAACAAGGTCACGGAATTTCATCCTCTTACATTTTATTTTTTTCAGGGCCTGTTGTTCCAGCGGATAAAGATGATAATGTGCTTTCCCGAAAGAAACATAAAGTTTATGAAGATATTCCCAACTCAGCCTCCGGCCTTCTATTTCATGAAAGAAAAGCATTTTATCATTATAAAATAATTCATATCCACGAAGAATAATATTAAAACATATTTCACTGTCTTCGCCAGACAATATGGCTTTCCCCGTTCTGCCCGAAGACACAAATTCAGTGGAAGAAAAAATTTCATGAAGCAATTTTGTTTTTATACAAATGCCGGCTCCATATAACTGCCCGTATGGCTCTGTAGCATTACCGGTCTCAGCAGCCTGGGGCCCGCAGGCATAAGCATGTTGATATTTTTTGAACCAGTGAGGGATATCTGCAGACGAAATTGCTGTTCCTAACCCACCTACGGCACCTATTTTTTCATCGGATAGAAAGGTTT
>CAZKPH010000223.1:0-4264 GCA_964554605.1 uncultured Ferruginibacter sp. | reverse complement strand
GGGCTAACAATGGAGCTCACTTCTGCAGCAAGGGAATTCATAGCGGAGAAGGGGTACGACTCTCAATTCGGCGCCAGGCCATTGCACAGGGCAATCCAGAAATACCTGGAAGACCCTCTGGCAGAAGAGATACTATCCATGAAGATAAAGCATGGGGATGTATTGTTGGCAGACCTGGAAAAAGACTCAGGTAAGATTGTATTTGTAATTAAAGGCGCTGAAAAGAAAAAAGAGTCAAAATCACAGGTTTAATTTAATTAGTAATTTTTTAAGAATGCCATCTCAAAAGGGTGGCATTTTCTTTTGTGGGTTAAAGATTTTGCCTCATTTTTGTAAAAATGAAAAAGATCATAATCACCATCGACGGTTGGTCATCTTGCGGTAAAAGTACTCTGGCGAAACAATTAGCAAAAAAACTTGGATATGTATATATAGATAGCGGTGCAATGTACCGTGTAATAACGCTCTATTTCCTGCGTAACCATATCGATTGGGCCAAAAGTCCGGATGTGGTAGAAGCCTTGAAGAATATCCATATAAATTTTCGTTTCAACGAAGCTTCCCAGCAATCTGAAGTATACCTCAATGATGAGAATGTAGAGTATCTTATCAGGGACCTTGTGGTTGCCGAAAAAGTAAGCGATGTGGCAACAATCAGGGAAGTAAGGGATTTTGCTGTTGCACAGCAGAAACGCATGGGGAAAAATAAAGGGATTGTAATGGATGGAAGAGATATTGGCACCGTAGTATTTCCCAATGCAGAGTTGAAAAT
The DNA here is from genome assembly GCA_964554605.1 of uncultured Ferruginibacter sp. Lineage (GTDB taxonomy): Bacteria > Bacteroidota > Bacteroidia > Chitinophagales > Chitinophagaceae > Ferruginibacter. The sequence continues at coordinate 3,492 of CAZKPH010000223.1, read as the reverse complement.
ATTCATGACGGCAGATATAGCTGTACGTGTCGAGAGGCGGTATAAGGAGATGCTGGTAAAGAATCCGAATACAACTATTGAAGAAGTGAAAAATAACCTCGAAATGCGTGATTATATTGATTCTCACAGAGAGATAAGTCCCTTACGAAAAGCAGAAGACGCTGTTGATCTCGATAATACGCTTCTTACAATGGAAGAACAATTGGATATTGCCTATAAAATGGCCGAAAAAAAACTATAACAATTACTTGCCCAAAATCATTAAATAAACCCTCCAATAATGAAGGGTTCATTTAATGGGGCTATTTACTATTCGCCTATTATCAGATCAGATTGCTTCAATTTCCTGAGAAAGGCTCCAACTTGTACCTGGAGCAAGCCTAACAGCATCGTCATACGCATTTACAGCCTCAACACAAATAAATTGCTTATAGCCGTCGTCAGGCATATCTCCTATATTTTTTGCAGTAACTTCATGAGGGTTCCATACCACGGTAACATTACTGCCATTTTTCTTTACGGATATTTTTCTTTCCCAGCCATTATCGGTTATCAGGCATATACCTCCATGCTCAAAATAGCGCCTGTTTTCTTCTTTTTGGATCAGAAGATCTTCTTCCTCCTGGTAAAGGATATCATTACTACCGGCAGCATAATAACGTTGTTGCCGGAGGCCGTGTATTGTTATTTTAGTAAGGTCACTTACTTTAAAATAGGTATGTAGCGCATCTGTACAGGTGAAAGCTTCAGTCCCGTTATTGTCAATGGTAAGGAGGATATTGAGTTTTTGGCCGAGAGTTACGGTTAGGGTTAATTTAAATACATGTGGCCATATATCTAACGTTTCAGGTGTAGAGTTTAGTTGCAAAATCAATTTTGTAGATCCATCGGGGCTTACATTGGTTTGAATGACCTCCCATGCCAACAATCTTGCAAAACCATGCACAGCTTTTTGGCTGTCTGTAGCATGGGGGCCAAACCATGGAAAGCAAACAGGGATACCTCCTCTGATTGCTTTTCCTTTTTCAAAGGCGGATGTGTCACTCATCCAGAAGATGTCTTCCGTCTGCCCCTTGGGCAGATAAGACAAAATATGTCCACCATAAAGGGAGATTATGCAAGAGCCGTAATGGTTAGTGAGTATGGCAACAGGTAAACCGCCTTTTCCGTCGGAAAAGGCAACAGCGTCTTTTATCCCGTGCTGGTCGTTCAGTGTAACAGTATTCATATGAGATGATTTATGATAAGGTTGAATATACGGTCAGATATTTTCCAGGATATCTTCCATGGAAATTGCCCAATGGCTTTCTTCGTACAAACATTCCCCCTTACTGATAAGCAATACCTGCGGCGATTCATGCGTAACCGAAAATGTTTCTGCAATCTTTGCCGATAGCGGCCTGTTCTGAAGCAGGTTCAGGCAGTAGAAATCGATATTTTCCGGAACCGGGCTATTTTCCAGGCGGCTTTTGACCATACTGCTTACAGAGCAGCGCGTACTATGTTTAAAGATAACCTGTGGGTGCAAACTTGATCTTTCTATCAGATCGCTCAATTGGTTTTCAGAAGTAAGGGAAATCCATTTCATCTGGGTGTACGAAATTAATGTATGATTCCTTCAACGCCGGGACAACCGGTTCTCCTTGAAGGATGGCAACTACTTAAAAAGACGGCAAAAGTAGTAAGTGTGAAAATTAACAACAGTATTTTTTTCATCCGATCAAAAAGTTTTATTTACAGAATAATAAGTTACAAATGTACAAAATGTTATCTATTTGACAGACGGTAAGAAAATTTCAATGAAAATATTAACTTGCCGTCTGATTTCCATACTTTTATATTTTTATAGCAGGTACTATTAACCCAAATTTTAAAAATTCAGAAATGTCCTTACAATTAACCAGGCCAATAGCCTTCATAGACATCGAGACTACTGGCGTAAACCTTTCTTCTGACAGAATTGTTGAAATTGCCATTATTAAAGTATTAACAGACGGTTCCAGGATTGTGAAAAGAAAACTAATTAATCCGCAAATCCCGATTCCTGCTTCAGCAAGCGAAGTGCATGGAATAACCGATAATATGGTAAAAGATGCGCCTACATTCAAACAAGCCGGTAACGAATTAAAGCAGTTTATCGACAATAGCGACCTGGGTGGATATAACAGCAATAGGTTCGATATACCTATGTTAATGGAAGAATTTCTCAGGGCGGGATTGGATATAGATCTCAGTACCAGGCGTATGTTGGATGTGCAGCATATTTTTTATACAATGGAACCTCGTACATTAAGCGCCGCCTATAAATTTTATTGTGAAAAAGAATTAAAAAATGCGCATAGCGCAGAAGTAGATATTGATGCTACGATTGAAGTACTTATGGCACAGATACAGCGCTATCCTCAATTGGGTAATTCGGTAGATTCTATATTGCAGTTGATTGGTGAAGAAAAGGTTGTAGATTATGCCCGACGTTTTGTTTTTGATGAAAAAGGGGTAGAGGTTTTCAATTTTGGGAAACATAAAGGAAGACCGGTTGTAGATGTACTGAAAGCCGAGCCACAGTATTACGATTGGATGATGCGAGGTGATTTTCCATTACATACCAAACAAAAACTCACGGAGATACTCAATCGTACTTTGTTAAAAAACACTTAATTGAATATTTTTATAAATATGGTTGTCCGAAATATGTTTTTATGCAGTAAATTCGGGCATTAATAGAGTTTTGCTTGGAAAAAATTGTAATCATACCGACCTATAACGAAAAGGAAAACATCGAACAGATTATTGCTGCCGTTTTTGATCTGAATCAGGATTTTCATGTATTAATAATCGATGACGGATCTCCTGATGGGACAGCTTCTATTGTGAAGTCCTTATTTCCCAAGTATTCCGGCCAATTGTTTCTTGAAGAAAGAAAAGGAAAACTTGGGTTGGGCACGGCATATATTCATGGGTTCAAATGGAGCCTGGCGAACGGCTATAATTTTATTTTTGAAATGGATGCAGATTTTTCTCATAACCCTGCAGACTTGCCACGGCTGTATGATGCTTGTAAAAGTGGGGCCGGCGTAGCCGTTGGTTCCAGGTATATTAAAGGAGGTGCTGTCAGTAACTGGCCAGCTGACAGAATATTTTTGTCTAAAGGAGCCTCTTTGTATACACGCCTCATTACATGGATGCCTGTTATGGATCCTACCGCAGGATTTGTATGCTACCGCAGGGAATTTCTTGAAGCATTGAATTTTTCTGCTATACAATTTGTAGGCTATGCTTTCCAGATAGAGATGAAGTTCGCTGCGTGGAAACTTGGGTTCACTATTAAAGAAGTGCCAATTACTTTTGTCGATCGTAAGTACGGAGACAGTAAGATGAATAAAGGTATCGTTAAAGAAGGTATTCTGGGTGTATTGAAACTCAGGTGGATGAGCCTTTTTAAAGATTACAGGAAGAAAGTTGCTATGGTTACCGAAGAATCCGTAGCATAGT
>CAZKPH010000222.1:0-4273 GCA_964554605.1 uncultured Ferruginibacter sp. | reverse complement strand
ATCATCAACGATATTCCTGCCAGAAGGGTAAACTTATTCATATCTTATTTTTTATATAATAGTGCAATTTATGTTATAACTGAAAAATATTTATTACCGCTGGTAAATTTTTACAAATTTGTAAGCTTGCTGTTTTATAACGGAATGATTTTTACAAAATTATCCGTAAATAGCCCGGTAGAAATCTGTATATTCTTGTCGAAAATCCCAAAAACTGAACTCCCGCTTCCACTCATAGAAGCGAATACAGCTCCATTATCATACATTTTTTTTTTCAGTGCTGAAATTTCGGGATAGGCGTTGAATACCGGTATTTCAAAGTCATTGAATATATTGTCTTTCCATGTATTGATAGGGTCTGTGATCGCATTTTTTAGGTCGTAGTCCCGGAGTTTACCTAGGTCAAGTTGGCCAAATGCCCAGGCTGTATTAATATGGACACCCGGATTGACTATTAATAATTGATAGGAAGAAAGATCGAGTTGTATTTCATTTAGTTTTTCGCCCCGGCCGGTTGCAAATGCAGGTTTGTTCAACAAAAAGAAGGGGCAATCGCTTCCCAGGCGTAAGCCATATTGTATAAGGTCATCCTGGGAAATATGAAGGCCAAAAGATTCGTTGATCATTTGCAAAAGAAATGCAGCATTTGCGGATCCTCCGCCCAAACCGGCCCCCATGGGGATATTTTTATGCAGGTGAAGTTTAACAGAGGGTAGGATCGGGAAATCATCCTTTAACAAGTTGTAAGCTCTCACGCAGATATTTTTCTCATCGGGCAGGTCGACAATTAATCCAGACTGTGTAAAAACTACAGCTTTATTATTCGTTTGCGGGTCATGATTGGGGATCATTTCCACAACATCAGTGATATTTACCGGATAAAATACCGTTTCAAGGTTATGGTATCCATCTTCCCGTTTGTTAAGAACATGTAAACCTATATTGATCTTACAATTAGGGAAAGTGACCATTAGTGTTTTTTATTTGGTTCTGTAATACGAAAATTATTTTTTTCTGGCCTTTATTTCGTCCCTGATAGCGATGGCTCTAATATAATCTTCCTGTTCTAATACTTCAGCAAGAAGGCTATTCAACTCGGCCAGGCTAAGGTTTGAAAGGTTTTCAGCAGTTTCGCTTGTTTCGTGGGCAACAGCTTTTGAAGCACTTTTTTTCTTCTTTTCATCAGCATCCATTACCAGCCCCGCACTTTCCAGGATGGTATCGTAAGTATATATCGGGCATCCGAACCGTACTGCCAGGGCAAGCGCATCTGACGTTCTTGAATCTATTTCAATCGTATCTTCATTATTACTGCATATCAATTTACTGTAGAAAATACCTTCCTGAAGATCGTTAATTACAACTTCATGTAATTCTACATTGAAAGCAAGCATGAAACTTTTCATAAGATCGTGTGTCAATGGACGGCCGGGGTGCATATTTTCCAACGCTACAGCTATAGCTTGTGCTTCAAAAGCGCCTATAACAATCGGTAATTTCCTAATGCCGTTCATCTCTCCTAACACAACTGCGTATGAATGGGTTTGAGCTATACTGTGCGACAATGCAACAATTTCCAATTCAATTTTTTTCATATCCACTGCTACTTGCTTGGCCAAAAGGCCATTTTGCTGAAATGATTTACAAATATAAAAATTATGCCGGCAAAACCGGCATTTTGGGATATTTAATTAATGCCTGAATCCTAGCTGATTAGCTGCCCGGCTTTTTTGCGGAGTAGGATGGAGTAAACATATACTGTGATTTCATCGCATGGAATTTCATATATCTCTTGCGGTGGATTTCTTATTCTTGAAACGGAAAGCTATTTTTGCAGATAAATTCACGGAAGGTAGTTACAAAGGCGTATCATGCCACCGGAAAACAGTACCAGATGGACAGAATAGCAAAACTCAGGGAATTCCTGCTGGCATCGCCGGAAGACAGTTTTTTAAAACATGCATTGGCTTTGGAATGTATCAAAATTGGCAGTGATGAAGAAGCTCGGGAACTTTTTGAATCTATATTGGGTAAGGACCCGGAATATGTCGGCTCTTATTATCATTTGGGAAAATTATTACAACGAAAAGGGGAAAAGGAGAAAGCGCTTGATATTTATACCAATGGTATGAAAATAGCCCGGCTTCTTAAGGATAATCATGCATACAACGAGTTGCAGGGAGCTTATGACGACCTTATGGATTAGTGACATGACATAGTAAAATGAATATTCTGCTTTTATTTGAGGAGTATATAAAAAATGAGAATCTGTTTACAAAATCAGACAGGCTTTTGCTTGCTGTAAGCGGAGGTATGGATTCAGTAGTATTAAGCCACTTATGCAAGAATGCCGGTTATGATTTTGCCATTGCGCACTGCAATTTTCAATTGCGTGGGGAAGAGAGTATACGTGATGCACGTTTTACAGAAGGACTTGCCGGTAATTTGGGTGTGCATTTTTATTTGAAAACATTTGACACGGGTAGAATAGCAACAACTCAAAAAAAATCTATTGAAGAAACAGCCAGGGATCTTCGATATGCCTGGTTCGAAGAGGTTCGGTCTGCCGAAGGGTTTCAGTATATCCTGACGGCTCATCATGCGGATGATAATATTGAAACAGTTGTAATGAATTTTTTCAGAGGTACGGGAATACAGGGGCTAAAGGGAATACTGCCCCGGCAGGGCAGGGTAGTAAGGCCTTTGTTATTTGCAGAGCAAACAGACCTGGAAGGATATATCAAGGCGAATGGGCTGGACTATGTAACCGATCATACAAATCTGGAGAACAATTTTACCCGGAATTATTTCCGGAATGTTGTATTGCCACAAGTTTGTACACAATACCCGGAAGTAAGGAAGAACCTCCTTAACAATATCCGTCGTTTTCATGATACTTTCATATTATACCGCCAATCGATCGACAGGTATAGGAGGCAATTGGTTATTCTAAAGGGCAATGAAGTTCATATACCGGTGCTGAAGTTATTAAGATCAATTCCTTTGGCAACCATTTTATTTGAGTTGGTCAAAGATTTTTCTTTTACTTCTCATCAGCTTACGGATATCATAGCATTGTTACAAAGCCCGACCGGTAAATATGTTTTATCTCCGACTCATAGAATTTTTCGCAACAGGAAGTGGTTGATTGTAACACCTCTGGCTCAGAGTGGAGTTGAGAATATATTGATTGAACCAGGAACGGATAAGGTTCTTTTTTCGGAAGGCCTTCTGCGGATTCATTCATTGAAAAATGGCCCTGTTTCTATTCCTGCTGATCGGGACACTGCTTTGCTGGATGCCAGCCAGATCAAATACCCTCTTTTGTTACGTAAATGGAAAACAGGGGATTATTTTTATCCCCTTGGTATGGACAAGAAGAAAAAACTTAGCCGCTTCTTTATTGATTTGAAATTATCTCTTTCAGAGAAGGAAAAGGTTTGGGTAATAGAGTCAGGTAAAAAGATTATTTGGATCGTAGGGATGCGCATAGATAACCGCTTACGCATCACAAGTTCTACACGGAAATACATCCAATTCGATTTTGTCAGAAATGCGGGTGCATGATCTCGTCCATGAATATCTGAACGGAATGCGGGTAAGAAAGTATCATAAAAACTACTCCGTATAACGCTCCCCATAAATGAGCGGAATGGCCGACATTATCCGTTCCTTTTTTATCCATATATATAGAATAGGCTATATACCCCACGGCATAAACAACAAAGGGAATGGGAATGAAAAGTTTCAAATATATTTTCTCCCAGGGAGCGAAGAGTACTAGTGCAAAGACCACCGCTGATACGGCTCCGGATGCTCCCAGGCTATAATAGTTTTCGTTATACTTATGTTTAAAATAAGTAGGTAATTCAGAAATAATGATAGCTGTCAGATAAAACAAAAGAAAGACTGTACCTCCGCCGATACCCAGTGAAGTAAAGCCAGGCTCCAACGATTGGCCGAAGAAGAAAAGCGTCAGCATATTGAATAGTAAATGGTTCCCGTCTTTGTGTATAAACCCGGAAGTGATGAATCTGTACCATTGCTTTTGCTGGTGAACGGCTGGTGGGTGGAACATCAGTTTGTACATTATTGACTGATTGTTGAATGCGAGGAAAGAAACAAGGCAGGTAACGGCTATTAATAATAATGTGACAGGGGATTGTGAAAGGTCCATACTTAATTAGTTAAATGTGATGATATTTTTCGTTGCGTAAGATTGTACAGGCTCTGTAAATCTGTTCTGCCAAAATTAATCTAACTAACTGATGTG
>CAZKPH010000221.1:0-4273 GCA_964554605.1 uncultured Ferruginibacter sp. | reverse complement strand
TTGCGATTTATGTGAGGAAGCCTGCTCGAAAGATGCTATTTACCTAAGTGAAACTTTTGCGCCGGCCAATTACAATCGCAAAGGGTTTATTTACGGCAAGCAAGACCTGTTGATCCCTAACCCGGTTACGGAACCGGAAGCTTATGAGAAGGCTAAGGGTGGGAGAGTGCCGGTAAAGAAATAAAAGGATGTTGCATACAGTATAATTGACTTGATTCTTATGAGTATGATACAAATATTATTCTGGTTTCTGAGTGTGCTGGCTGTGTTCAGTGCAGCAATGGTGGTTATCAGTAAAAATGTAGTTTATAGTATTTTGTTCCTGATAGCTACTTTCTTTGCTATTTCAGGGCATTATATTTTACTAAATGCCCAATTTCTGGCTATTGTGAACCTGATTGTTTATGCAGGGGCGATAATGGTATTGTTCTTATTTGTGGTTATGTTCATGAACCTGAGTGCGGAGGCAGAACCACCGCAGAAAAGTAAATACTTATTGCTTGGAGGAACAATAGCCGGGATGAGTTTGTTGCTTCTGTTGGTAGCATCAGTAAAGAAAGCAGCGGAAGCGAGCCAGATTACTGAATTGAAGACGGGAGATGGCGGACTGATAAAAAATCTGGGACATGTGTTGTTTACTGATTATGTGTTTCCGTTTGAGATAGCCAGTGTGTTGTTCTTAAGTGCAATGGTAGGGGCTGTGATTTTGTCTTTAAAAGAAAAACAATAATATGTTGAAGGATAAGAGAGGTACTGACAACAGAATTATCGTTAGTATGTAAAACATTAAATAATATTATGCCGATAAATTATTATATCATTCTGGCGCTGACGCTTTTTAGTATAGGATTGACAGGTATACTTGTCAGAAGGAATGGGATTGTGTTCTTTATGTGTATAGAACTTATGCTGAATGCAGTGAACCTGTTGCTGGTTGCATTTTCGAAAATGCATGGGCATGTACTGGCGGCTACAAATCCTACTGCTGCCAGCGACGGGCAATTATTTGTTTTTTTTATAATGGTGGTAGCTGCTGCGGAAGTAAGTGTTGGGCTGGCAATAATTGTTATGTTGTACAGGAATACACATTCGGTAGATATTAATTTTTTGAACAGGCTTAAAAATTAAAAATCCGGAAAGGTATTACCTGGCTGATACTTTTCCGGCAGTAAGAATATGAATCAAACTGCTTATCTAATTCCCCTTCTGCCATTGGTTGGCTTCCTGATCAATGGGCTGGGTCGAAAGTTTTTGTCGAAATCGGTTGCCGGTATTATTGGCAGTGGTGTTATCCTGGCATCATTTATTTTAAGTGTGCAGGTTTTTATACAAGTAGCTGCCGGGCATGTTCAGGTATTACATGCTTTTAATTTCCTGCGTACCGATACTTTTAGCGTAGGATTTAACCTGCAACTGGATCAGCTATCTTCTTTATTTTTATTAATCATAACGGGAGTTGGTTTTCTCATTCATGTATACTCAACTTCTTATATGCATGGCGAACCTCCTGCCGACTTTGCCAAATACTTTTCCTTTTTAAATCTTTTTGTTTTTTCAATGTTGCTGCTTGTGATGGGAGGTAATTATGTTATTATGTTTATCGGTTGGGAAGGCGTCGGGCTTTGTTCTTATTTGTTAATAGGTTTCTGGTTTAAGAACAATGCGTATACCAATGCGGGCAAGAAAGCCTTTATAATGAACCGGATTGGCGACCTGGGTTTCTTACTAGCTGTTTTCTGGTTGATGTTTCGGTTGGGTTCTGCGGATTATCACTATGTGTTTGGGCATATATCTAAATTGTCGGCTTTCGATATTACATGGATAACGCTGTTGTTGTTTATAGGGGCAACGGGGAAAAGTGCACAGATACCTTTGTATACCTGGCTGCCTGATGCAATGGCTGGCCCTACTCCGGTGAGTGCCCTGATACATGCTGCCACGATGGTTACAGCGGGTGTGTATATGATAGCCCGTAGTAACATTTTGTATACAATGGCACCTGTTACACAGTGTGTTGTTGCTACGGTTGGCCTTGCAACGGCATTGCTTGCAGCGACGATTGCCATCAGGCAAAATGATATTAAAAAGGTGCTTGCCTATTCTACCGTAAGCCAATTGGGGTATATGTTTTTGGCTTTAGGCGTAGGCGCTTATGTTGGGGCTGTATTTCATGTAATGACGCATGCTTTTTTCAAGGCTTTACTATTTTTAGGTGCAGGAAGTGTAATACATGCTATGCGTGGCGAGCAGGATATACGCAATATGGGCGGATTGAAGAAATATATGCCATGGACACACCTGACCTTTCTTACAGGGTGCCTTGCAATAGCCGGTATGCCCCCGTTTTCAGGGTTTTTCTCAAAGGATGAGATATTGGCAGGAGCATTTGCAAAGAACCCGGTTCTTTGGATATTGGGTGTTTTTGGCGCTGTGATGACTGCTTTCTATATGTTCCGTTTGTACGCACTTACTTTTCGTGGTAGTTTCAGAGGTACACAAGAGCAGGAACATCATTTACACGAAAGCCCTGCTGCTATAGTAATACCATTAGTAATATTGGCCATTTTGTCACTAGTTGGCGGCTGGATAGGGATACCTGAAACTTTCATGCAGGGCGGCCACAGGTTAGAAGCATTTCTGGAGCCGGTGTTTGCATCCGGTAAAGCTATAGCGGCAAAGCATGAAACTGAACATAACACGGAATTAGTATTAATGGCAGTTTCCGTTTTACTAGCCCTGTCGGCTATGATTTATGCATGGATTTCTTTCAGCAAATACCAAAAGGCCGAAAAGGCCGAGAGTGGGTTTGGAAAATTGCTTGCCAATAAATGGTATATTGATGAGTTGTATGATGTGCTTATTGTAAGGCCGGTTCAGGCTATCGGATCCTTTTTAAACAGTATTGTTGAAAAGAAAGGTATTGACGGTTTTGTAAATGGTATCGGCAAAGCAGTGAATTATGGAAGCCGCCAGGTACGTTTATTACAGAGCGGGCAAACCGGTATTTATGTTTTGCTGATGGTGTTGGGCATGTTGATTTTATTTATTGTTCAATTGTTTGTATAAAATATTTATAATGTTTGGTAATTACATAACGATCCCTCATTTACTGATTTTCATACCGCTTATCACCGGGGTGTTGAGTTTCTTTCTGACCAGGGAAGGCAGTGCTAAGAATTTTGCTATTTTTTCATCGTTGCTCACATTATCGTCGGCAATATTGAGTATCTGCTACAGGCATGATAAAGATCTAAGCGGGTTAAGTTTCGGTTATGAGTGGCTCAAATATATTGGTTGTAGTTTTGCAGTTTCATTAGATGGCATGGGAAGGATGCTTGTTTTGCTCACGGCTGTACTATTCCCCGTCATTTTTATTGCTACCTATAAAAATTCATATAAGAATGCCCCGGTTTTCTTTGGGTTGATGTTGCTGACGCAATCCGGCCTGATGGGTGTATTTACTTCTATGGATGTTTTATTATTCTATTTTTTCTGGGAATTGGCGTTGATACCAGTTTATTTTCTTTGCAGTTTTTGGGGTGGGGAGAAACGTATTCCAGCAACCTTCAAGTTTTTTATTTATACTTTTACGGGGTCTTTGCTAATGCTGGTAGGTATCCTCTATGTATATCTGCATACCGACCGTACGTCATATGCCAGCCATAGTTTTTCCATTGCAGCTTTTTATGCCGTGAAACTTACGCAAGTACAGCAATATGCGATGTTTTTCTTATTTTTTATTGCATTCGCCATAAAAATGCCTGTGTTTCCTTTCCACACATGGCAGCCTGATACATATGAGCAATCGCCAACAGCTGTTACAATCGTATTAAGCGCCATTATGGTGAAAATGGGTTTGTATGCAGTTATCCGTTGGCTTATACCGATATTTCCCCAGGCCGTAATAAAATTCGATCATCTTATCGTGGGGCTTTCGGTAATAGGTATTGTCTATGCCAGCCTTATTGCATTGAAGCAGGATGACCTTAAGAGGCTGATAGCCTATTCCTCCATTGCGCATATCGGTTTGATGTGTGCGGCAGTCTTCTCTCAAACACAAATCGGTGTTGAAGGAGTTATGTTACAGATGTTCAATCATGGAATAAATATAGCAGGGATGTGGATAATTGTGGCCATCATAGAAAGGCAACTAGGGGTAAGAAAAATATCGGAATTAGGAGGTGTGGCTCATAAAGCGCCTGCGCTTACTATATTTTTTGTTGTGATAGCTTTAGCCAATATTGCATTACCGCTTACCAATGCATTTGCAGGT
>CAZKPH010000220.1:0-4276 GCA_964554605.1 uncultured Ferruginibacter sp. | reverse complement strand
TGAGCATAGCGGAAATGTTTGTTACAAAATAAAAATAAAGCCTTTGTGTTGACAAAGGCTTTTGCTATGTTGCTGGTGTTGTGTTATTTTAGTTTTCTGGCAGTTGTTCGCACTCGTATCCGCAATTTTCGCAATGGTAAACATATTGTGTGGCTACGGCAAAATTAGAGAATATCCATGTAATGATTGCCGTTAGAAAATTGGCTGGCCCGGGCTTAGCAATGTATACAAATGCTGATGCGCTACATTTGGGGCAGACGGCCGCTTTTCTATAAGCTTCATCAAACTCATGTAACAATTTTTCTGTTTCTGCAAGGTCATCTTCCTTGACCATTAGTTTTATACCCCCGATGGAATTGCTCAGGAAGGGGCCGATGGTTACTATATTTTCATCTTGCAGATAACATTCTACCCCGGCATCCTGTAATTTGGTAAGTGTAATGCTGGCATTGAAATAATTATCGAATGTCCTGACGGAAACCAGATCCATGGACAATGTTTTTATATTATTCTTCTACTTTGGCTTTGAGTAGTTCTACGTTCTTTCTTTCGATTTCGGTAAGTTTGTTGTTTACATCGAGGCTTGTGGGAACATACCACGCTTTGGTTTCAAAGGCATCCCGGAGGTTTGGCTTAGAAAAGCAGGCACCATGGCGGGCAAGTATTTCGTTCATCATTACTTCTGTTTCCCATTTAGACAAGGATTTAATGTCCTCTTCTGAGAGTTCTTTGGTTGAAGATGCTGTGTAAACACCGGCATCTTTACGATATTCGAATGCTTTGCGTATGAGTTCGAGTTTTGCTTGCGTAATTTTTGCAGAAGGTTTTTCGGGCGCCCATGTTCCGGATAAGGTATCGGGTAATACGGTGTTGGTATTAAGTGCAAAAACACCTTTTGCAGAATCACTTCCGAGTTCTGTTAATGTCAATATGTATTTTCCGGCGTCTTTTTTGAGTTTACCGGTGAGCAGATGGTCTTTGCCATTAAGTATAGACCTTCCGGAAAGGCTGTCTGCAGTTGTAAAATTTATGAGCAGTGTGAGTTTGGCTGTACCGATTGTACCTTCAAAGGATCCGATCAGTTTTCGGGAAGCGATCATTTCTGGAGAGTCTTTTTGTTTGGCAGCTTCGGCTTTTTTCTTAAGGTTTTCTCTTAATTTACATCCCATAATAAGAGATGCAGCAAGCAATACAAGCGTAAATGTTTTTTTCATACGAATTTGTTTTGTCTAATTTATGCTTTTTGAAGCAAGATTCAAAACATATTCCCACCTTTTCAGAAAAAAGAAGGGGTCCTCTTACAGATTGTTTATGAAAGAGTTGCTGATAAAAAAACACCCCTTTACCGGTGAAGGAGGGGCGAAGATTATCGAAAAGGGCTTAACGCCTAATTGTTGAGCATAAGGGGCATTACAAGCATAAGTAATTCTTCATCCGGGTCGGTTTCGGAAGGTTTGATAATACCCGCTTTTGTAGGAGTACTTAAGGCAACGTTGATTTCTTCTGTATCGGCGGCACTTAGCATTTCTATAAGGAATTTTGCGTTGAATGCGATCTGTAGGTCTTCTCCATTGTACTGGCATGCCATGCGTTCATTTCCTTCAAAACTGAAGTCTACATCTTGTGCTGCTAGTTGCAATTCGCTCCCGCTAATGGTAAGTGCAACCTGGTTAGTGCTTTTATTACTGAAAACGCTTACGCGGCGTAATGCACTTTGGAAATCATTTTTATTTACCGTAAGTATGTATGGGTTATCTGCCGGGATTACTACTTTGTAATCGGGAAAGCGGGCATCAATAAGCCGGCACACCAATTCTGTGCCGCCATGTTTTACGAAGAAATGATTACTGTTATAAGACAGAGTAAGTTCATCGTTATTATCGGGCAATGCGCTCTTGAGCAGGTTAAGTGGCTTTTTGGGTACAATAAATGCATCTGTTTTTGGACAGGAAACATCTGTTCTTCTATACCTCACAAGTCTGTGGGCATCGGTGGCTACGAAAGTGATTCCTTTCTTGTCCAATTCAAAAAACACACCTGTCATAGCGGGCCTCAGATCATCATTACTAACGGCAAAAAGGCTTTTATTGACAGCTGTAACCAAGGCGGAAGATGTTATTGTAAAAGAACTGGCATCATCCGCAGCCGGTTCTTTCGGAAAATTATCGGGGTTTTCGCCCATAACCTTGTATTTGCCGTTGTCGCTGGTAATTTCTACACTAAAATTTTTATCGATATTGAAAGTAAGCGGTTGTTCTGCAATATTTTTCAATGAATCGATCAGTATTTTGGCGGGGATACATACTTTTCCTGTGTCTTTGGCTTCTATCTCCAAGTGTACTTTCATTACTGTTTCGAGGTCAGTAGCTACTACAGTAAGTTTGTTTTTGTCTATTTCAAACAGAAAATCTTCCAAAATGGGCAATACGGTGTTTGCGTTGATAACGCCGTTGATCTGTTGAAGTTGTTTAAGCAGAGCCGAAGAAGAAACGATGAACTTCATATAATAGGTTTATTAAGAAACAAAGATAAAATAATCGCCTCAAGATACTGAAAAATTAAATTATATTCTGATTGTCTGCGGGGACTATTTTTGTGTATGATGCAACCGCAAAAATTTACCCCGGAGCAGGCGGCACAAAAGGCCCGGCATTATTGTGCCTACCAGGAACGATGCCACTCCGAAGTAAGGGAGAAGCTATATGGCTGGGGACTGAAGGGCAGGGAAGTGGAGAAATTAATAGCAGGCTTGGTGGAGGAAAGCTATTTGAATGAAGAACGATTCTCAATTTTGTTTGCCGGCGGCAAATTCAGGGCCAAAGAATGGGGGCGGGTAAAAATTAAATATGAGCTTAAAAAAAGAGGGATAAGTGCGTATTGTATACAGCGTGCTTTGAAAGAGATCGACGAAACAGATTATCTCAGGGTATTGCAAAAACTTACCGATAATAAATCAACCGCCTTAAAAAATGAAAGGAACATCGTGCTGAAGAAAAAAAAGGTACAGCAATACCTTTTAACAAAAGGGTTTGAACAGTCGCTGGTGAATGAGTGTATCCGTACAATTGAAATTAGCTGAACAAATACTCCACATCGGCACGGGAAAGTACTTTTACAAAATTGGCATCATCTGTTATCAGTTCGCTGGCCAGTTTGCGTTTCCTGTCTTGTAATTGCAGTATTTTATCTTCAATCGTATCGATACAGATCATCCTGTAGGCAAAGATATTTTTCGTTTGCCCTATGCGGTGGGTTCTGTCGATAGCTTGTTGCTCTACTGCAGGGTTCCACCATGGGTCTACGATATATACATAGTCAGCGGCTGTCAGATTGAGCCCTACACCTCCGGCCTTTAAGGAGATGAGAAAAACCCTGCAATCGTCGTTATTCTGAAAATTGTCGATAGCTTTTTGCCTTTCGGTACTACTGGTGCTACCGTCAAAATATTCGAATTGGATATTATTTTCTTTCAGTTTTTCTCTAATCAGGGAAAGCATACCAAGAAACTGGGAGAAAACGAGAGCTTTATGTTCGCCAATATTTTCCAGCACTTCTCTTGCGAGTTCTTCCAGCTTGATGGAATGATTCGGGAATTTTTCTTCTTCGTTCAAAATTGCGGGGCTGTCACATATTTGCCGGAGTTTCATTAATCCTTGCAAAATAGTAAGTTGCGATTTGTCTATTCCCTGTTCGTCTATAGTCCCCATGATTTTATCACGGTAACTGTTTCGGTAAGCGTCGTATATTTTTCTTTGTTCGGGGCCCATTTCACAGAAAAGAATCGTTTCTGTTTTTTCCGGGAGGTCTTTAGCAACCTGTTCTTTAGTGCGGCGCAAAATGAATGGGAATAAAAGCTTTTTTAAGTGGTCTTTTTGTTCCTGTTCTCCGAATTTGTCGATCGGAGTGGCAAATTCATTTCTGAAAAAATCCATACTACCCAGCAGCCCCGGGTTTAAAAAATTCATTTGTGCAAAAATATCAAAAGTGTTGTTTTGCAAAGGTGTACCGCTCATACACAAGCGGTTTTTGGCATTGAGCAGACAAGATGCCCTGGCTACTTTTGACGAAGGGTTTTTTATGGCCTGGCTTTCATCCAGAATGATATAGTCGTAATATATCTTTATGAGCAGCTGGATATCGCTTCGTAAAGTGCCGTAAGTAGTGATGAGAATATTTGCTTTCTGCAATTCTTCAGGATTCCTTGAGCGCAGGCTTCCATGATGTATTTTCCATGTAAGCGAAGGAGAGAATTTTTTTATTTCGTTTTCCCAATTGT
>CAZKPH010000219.1:0-4284 GCA_964554605.1 uncultured Ferruginibacter sp. | reverse complement strand
TTTGCCCGGCGATCTCGCTTCTCAGCAGATCTCCCGTACTTAAATGTTTTAATCCATAACGGGATATAAGTTTTTCACTTTGCGTTCCTTTGCCACTGCCCGGAGGACCAAAGAGTATTAGATTGAACATATTGTTTAAGGGTGTTATTCTGGCGCAAATATATACAGCAATTTTAGAAATGCTTTAACAAAAGGCAAAACAATTTTAAATAGTTTTATAATGCAAAAGAGGGATAAAAAAAATTATGTTTAACTTCATTAATCGGGTACAAATATTCTGCGTACTTTCATGCTTGGTATCTTTATTGCAGGCATGTGATACGTCTCACCAAAACTCCATAATGGCCATGGAAGCAAAATCTGATACAACACCCTTTTTTTCCAGGACAGATACATCGAAAGTAAATTTGACCGAAGAGGAATGGAAAAAATATTTATCTCCAAAGGTATATGAAGTGGCTCGTGAAAGAGCTACCGAAAGGCCTTTTACAGGGAAATACTGGCAGTTCAACGAGGTGGGCACTTATTATTGTGCTGCATGTGGTAACCCTTTATTCAGGAGTAACGGTAAGTTTGAAAGCAATTGTGGTTGGCCGAGTTTTTTTGAACCGATAAACAAAGGAAGCCTGATTTTTGCTCCTGATACATCCTACGGAATGGAACGTACAGAAGTTATGTGCGGAAGATGTAAATCTCATTTAGGGCATGTATTCAACGATGGCCCGCCTCCTACCGGATTGAGATATTGTATCAATTCTGTCGTACTGGATTTTTCTCCGGAAAAATAAGAGTATTCAGTAAAAAAGATTAGTTTTTGTTGAACAGGAAAACAAATGGTTTAAACTTGTTTTTCCTGATAAGTTTATTAATCTTCTTATAAGTGGTAGTAATTTTATAGCGATTGATATCGATAATTTCGTGAGAAGAAATAAAATTTTCAATTGTTTCTGCCCGGAATAATAATCTATGCAGGGTATTCACATGCTCCTCCAGTGCCTGTGGCGACATGAAGTCTTGTTTGAATAATACCAGTAAATCCCTGTTTAGATTTTCCATGGGTAAATAATTTACCGATTTATGTTTCAGTTATTTAATAACCTACTAATCCCTTTTTATTAGGACAGCCACAATTGCCTTTCTTCGAAGAATTACATCCGGAGATAGCGATAGAAGAAACTAACAATAATAAAAGGACTATCTTAAAAATTCGTTGCATAACAAACAGATTACTAAATTAAACTATTTTCACAAATAAAATATTGTGCCAATAATTGCACATGGCAGATTTTAACAAAACATATATACCCATAAAAGTTTTGATTTCCCCCCTGGACTGGGGTTTAGGGCATGCGGCCCGCTGTGCCCCATTGATACGGGAACTGGAATTGCATGGATGCAAGGTTTTTATTGCTACTGGTAAAGGCCCTGCTACATTGCTGAGGGGTGAGTTTCCTGAGTTACAGTTTTTGGAAATCCCGGGATATAATATACGCTATTCCAGGAACAAATGGATTTTGCCATTTAAACTATTGGCTCAATTACCGGGAATTTTCTGGTCTATCCGGAAAGAACATGTGTGGTTGGATAGTATAATCACTCATAACCAGATAGATATTGTAATTTCGGATAACAGGCCAGGGCTGTCGACAAATAAAATTCCCTGTGTTTATATTACACATCAACTTAATATAAAGGCCGGTTTTGGGATTTTTGAAAAAATACTGCAAAGGATTCATTATCACTTTATAAAAAAATTTTCTTTTTGTTGGGTACCGGATTTCGCCGGAAATGAAAATATGGCCGGCGAACTATCCCATCCTCCAAAATTACCCGGTAATGAAAAATATATAGGCTGCCTGTCCCGGCTGGAAAATCAATTTCCGCAGGAAAAAAAATACGATTTTCTTGCAATTATATCAGGTCCGGAACCGCAACGGTCGGTATTTGAGAAAATTGTTGTCAATCAGTTCCGGAAACTTAAAGGAGTCACAATGTTCCTGTTAAGGGGCCTTCCGGGAAATGATTGTAAAAAACCGGAAAAAATACCCGGCTTGACAGTAACTGACCATATTACTGCTGCTGAACTTGAGGTATTGATAAGCCAAGCGAAATTTGTAATAAGCCGGTCGGGATATACAACTATTATGGATCTTGTTAAGCTTCAGAAAAAAGCATTATTGGTGCCTACCCCTGGGCAGACCGAGCAGGAATACCTCGCAAAATATCTTTCGGAAAAGAAACTTTTTGCCTGTATGCACCAGGCGGATTTAGATCTGCAAAAAGCTGTTTCACTGATAGAGGAGACTTATTTGCCATCCTTGCAGGCAGGGATGCACTATTATAAATCGGCCATTTTAGAATTGCTGGAAAATGTCCGTTAACCGATCACATATTTTTAGGGAAGTCAAAGAAGAGGAAATTCTTCTCTACAGTTTCAAAATCTTTCCATTTTCCGGGAAATTCTATAGCAAATATGCCACAGGTAGGCATGTTTGCGATTCTGACCTGCGGGCATAATGTGTTTACAAATTCGGTAATACCCGGATTGTGAGAAAACATTGCAACAGTTTTGTACTTGTCTTCAATTTGTTCTATTGTAGTATAAAAAACGGGTACTGGTGCATGATAAAGAGAAGGGGTTTGTATAATAGCTTCCGGCGCTTTGCCAAACTGATCCGCAAAAAAGCAAGCTGTTGCCAATGCCCTTTTTGCAGGGCTGGATATAAAAAGATCGATATCTATTTTCTTTTGCCTGAAAATTCGCTGTGCCATCCCGGGAGCATCTTTCATGCCACGTTCATTCAGGGGCCTGTCAAAATCGTGAAGAGTGGCCAGCGGCCAACTGCTTTTGGCATGCCTTACTACAAGAAGCTTCCTGGAAACAATACCGGTACTTTTTTGCATTTCAACAGGTTTGACGCAATTTCCGGAAAGTTTCTCAATATCCCCTGATATTCTTGCCTTCCATGTAATTCATAAATGCAGTATTGCATACACGGTTGCCTCCGGGTGTCGGGTAGTCACCGGTAAAATACCAGTCACCCGTATTTGTCGGGCAGGCGGCATGAAGCGATTCGATAGTTTGATAGATTACCTGGACAGGGATATTGATATCCGGGGGTGTAATCAATTCGGCAATTTTGGCGGATATTTCTTTTAAAAGAAATGGTTTGTAAACCAGTTGTACCACGTTTTCTGTATGCAACTGATTGTTGCGCTGGAGTGTTTTGCACTTATTCAGCAATTCCTGCAAAAGTCCTTCCTGCTTTCTTTCTCGGAGTAATTCTATGGCAGCCCTGAAGGCAATGAAATCGCCTAATTTACTCATATCTATACCGTAGCAGTCCGGATAGCGGATTTGTGGTGCAGAAGAAACAATGATTATTTTTTGCGGCTGAAGTCGGCTCAACATCCTAACAATACTTTCTTTAAGGGTTGTGCCTCTCACAATACTATCATCTATAACCACTAAAGTGTCTTCATTTTTCCGGACGGTGCCATATGTTATGTCATAAACATGCTGTACCATTTCATTCCTGCTGCTGTCTTCCGTAATAAAGGTGCGAAGCTTAACGTCTTTAATAGCGATTTTTTCAAAACGAATTTTTCGGCTAATCATCTCCGTTAATTTGTCTTCGTCATATTCTTTTCCCCAGCTAAGTATCCGTTCGATTTTAATTTTATCAAGATAGTCCTGCGCTCCTTTTAATAGGCCATAAAAAGCTGTTTCGGCAGTATTGGGAATGAAAGAAAAGATTGTATTCTTTAAATCGTATTTTATTACTTTCAGGATAACACTGCTTAAGTTGTAGCCTAATGCCATCCTTTCCCTGTAAATTTTTTCATCGCTGCCTCTGCTAAAATAAATACGCTCAAAACTACAGGCTTTTCTTTCTTTGGCTTCAATGATTTGGGGGATATCTACGCTTCCATCGGGATTAACAATAAGTCCCTGCCCCGGCATTAACTCCTGTACTTCGTTTTCGGCTACATTAAAGGCTGTCCGGATGGCCGCCCTTTCGCTGGCAGCGACAATTACGTCTTCATCAATATAATAATAGGATGGCCGTATACCATGTGCATCTCTTACAACAAAGGCCCTTCCGTCACCGGTAAGCCCGCAAAAATTAAAGCCACCGTCAAATAGCGGGACTGCTTTTTTCAGGACACTTGTGATATCTGCTTTTCCAGGGTGTATTTCGTCTTCCTTTGCCAAAAAATGAAAAATGACTTCCATCATGGCAGCCAGGTCACTTTGGCGTTGAAATGCTCCCGGATCAATAT
>CAZKPH010000218.1:0-4286 GCA_964554605.1 uncultured Ferruginibacter sp. | reverse complement strand
CAGGGTCAGAACCTGTCTTACCATAAGCAGCACGAAGTTTCCAATAAGTAATAGGAGTGCTATTCAGGTTAAATGTATTGCTTATCACCCACGAAGCATTTACACCAGGGTAAAAGAAAGGTTTCTGGTCTGGCAGAGTAGAAGACCAGTCATTTCTTGCCTGAGCAGTCAAATAAAACTGTGTTTTAAAGTTAAATGTAGCTTCTCCATAAACACCAATCCTTCTCCTTCTTGAATCCGTGTTAGTACTAACAGGCGCATTGAGTGTATTAGAAAGATTGTAGAACTTAGGAATTAGCAGTCCTGTGATTTTAGAATATAAGCCTTTTGCAGTTGATTGGTAGTAGTTTGCACCTGCCAATAAATCAAGGCCTATATCTTTAGTAAGGCTTTCGGTATACTTAACAATAAAGTCGCCATTGATCAATCCTGCATAATCCGTTCTTTCCAAATAAGAACCCAGATCGGCAGAACGTTTCTGACCTTCTTCGTTCCCTCCATCATTGTTACTACCGGGAGAAGGTGCATTTACAGCCGTCCATGCATTAGAACGTGCATTATTAAAGTCGCCACCTAATCTTAAACTGGCAGATAATTTATTTGTGAATTTATATCCAAGATCCAAGTTACCAAAGAACCTGTCTGCATTTTGGATACTACCGTTTTCCATTAGTATGAAATAGGGATTTTCCGCATAAGGTGTAAAATAGTTATCTACATTAAAAAATTTGTTATTGTAATGCCTAAAATCCTCAATAGGCATATCAACAGGTATCTGGAGAATATCTTCAAATGCAGAAGAGCTAACTCCGGATTCGCTAGCGGTTGAAGGCTGCCTTACATTACGGTTCACGTAGTTGAAAGATGTATTTAAAGTAACCCTGTCAAATTTAGAATTTGTTCTTAATGAAAATGTATTCCTGTTAAGCACATCTACGCTTGTAGGAAGAATACCATCACTATGAACATTTCCATAAGAGAAATAAAAACTATTTTTTTCGTTACCACCAGAAAGGCCGACAGAATTATTAAGTTCGCTTCCTGTTTCGTAATAATCCTTAATGCCTACATAAGAGAATGGTTTGATAAGTTGAGAATTATCTACTACGTTACCCCATAATCTCATTTTTCCATCCAGGCGTGGCCCCCAACTACCATTTTCAGGGTAATAGAAGAACCCATCCCAGCCTTGCCCAAATTCTTTCTGGTACGTTGGTAATTTCCCAACTTTAGAAAAACTTACCGAAGAATTTACTTCAACTTTCAGTTTACCGGCCTTACCCCTTTTGGTAGTAATTATAACAGCACCATTCTTTGCAGAAGACCCATAAAGAACAGAGGCGTCTGTACCTTTTAAAATGCTTATTGTTTCAATATCAGACGGGTTGACATAACTCATACCATTACCATAGTCGAAATTATCACCATTAGTAGTAGAATTTGAACCTAGCCTGCTATCGCTGAGAGGAACACCATCAATAACATACAAAGGCTGATTATTTCCTCCGCTATTATTTCCTCCAATGATACCAATACCTCTCAGAATAACCTTAGTAGATCCACCAGGAGAACCAGTTACAGAAGTGATATCGGCACCTGCAATTTTTCCCTGCAATGCATCCAACATGCTAACCGGGGAAGATTTGGTAATAGCATCAGCATTAAATGTGCTGGTAGCATAACCAACTTTGGATTTGTTTTTGGTTTGCCCTAAAGCCGTAACTACCACTTCACTAAGGTTCCTAACATCTTTGGAAAGTGAAACGAACATGCTTGCTGTAGCTTTTACCTCTTTCGGTTCGAAACCAGCAGAAGAAAATACCAAAACAGCTCCGGTTTTGGCATTCAGTTCGAATGTACCATCCGCAGCCGTACTTACGCCGGTATTTGTGCCTTTGATTTTCACAGAAACAGCTTCCAGAGGAGAGCCGTCTTTAGAATCTGTTACTTTACCCTTTACCTGAGCATGGGTAACAACAGAAATAGTGCTTAGAAACAGCACTAAAAGAATTGCTGTAATTTTTCTCATAGCTTTGTTTTACTTTATCAATTTAGACCTAAAAATAAGAAATATTTAACAAATAACCAATAACATGACAAACCTTTTGCAGAATTTGCTGCTTCTCTGCAAAAAAGATCACATATTTTAATATACAATATATTATTTCCCTCTAATAATCATTAGAAAAACCAACTTATCCACGCCTTTCCATCCTTTGCGCTTACCATATCATATGAAGTTTCACTAGTTTGAACAAAATAATATCCATTTGACTGAATCAACTGTGTCCTTGTGAGATATGCCGGGCCCGTTGTCGGATACTTGGGATCACTTGATGCTCCTTTGTAAACAAACTTACCAATACCCGTAGTTGCACTATATGAAAAAGATACGAAAAGATAATACTGTAATTCCAGGCTTGTGCCGGTAGAATCTATGAAGATAGGAGCAAAAACTTCGCTGGTAGTCCCAAAATACTGGCGTGGGAATATTGACAGAAAATAGTAATTGCCAAGTGAATTGATTTTATAAGCATCATCCACCCCATTAACATGGAATCCATCCCAACTAGCCCAGTACCCGTCATTTGCAACTGCGTATTGGATCCAGTTGCCCGGCGCCCTGGTATCTACTTTAAGAGGCAATATGGTTTCTTTCACTTGCCCGGATGAAGCCCCGGTATTTATTGTAATGGTTTGCGATGCCGGAGTGTAATCTGCTACAGAAATAGCAGATACTGCCTGGCTGCCATTCTGCAGAGGAGAAACCAATACCATTCCTGTGGTCGTGTTATAATAGGATGAAGTATGTGTTTGTGTATTACCTTCGGCATCCAGCCAATTAAAAGTTATCTCATGCTTTTGGGTATTAAATCTTACATCGTAAGAAATGCCATCCAGCGTAAGCCGCTTATAATATGTCAGCAATTTGTCAAAATATTTTGAAACAAGCGACCATGCCCCAGTTGTAAAAATATTTGCTTCTGTAGCCGTGGCCCTGATAAGAGTAAGCTTCGCCCCATTCACTTTTCCTGTCAATACTACCGTATCTGCTTTAATAGAATCCTTATCAATTATGAATTCAAAATCAGAATAAAGGCCGCCACCTACATCGCCTCCATTTACATCGGCTACAACAGCAGCATTAGCCTCATTTGGATCGGACAGTACATGTACATAAGAGTATGTATCGAAGATCAAAGTTGGCTGTTGCTGTTCCCTGATACGGTAACTGGCGTCCATTAAGGCAACAGACGATGTTGTATCGAAATCAGATACCATCTTTACCCTATTGGTAGAATCAAATTTGAAGTAAAATGCATAGGTAGCCCCTTTGCCATGGTCTACAGTGATGTAAGCCCGCCAGCCATTTGCAGCTCCGGTAAGCAGATGCACATATTTTGCGATTGCTTCATTAATACGCGTATCCGGCGACTGGCTGTATATATAATTATCGTCTTTCTTACATGCAGCCAGAAAGAGTGCCATGGCCGCAGTTGCAAACAATAATATTCTTTTCATTTTACGTATCTGATTCATATTTATTTATTATGAAATGATCTAATGGTAGAACTCTGCATTGTGTTCTTTTTAATAAAACTCTTTTTCAACAGCAGTACGTACACGAGCCTGTAAGCTATAAAAATCTATTCCCCAGGATTTTTTGAAATAATCAACCACAATTGCTTCTTTTTGTTTCAGCTTCGATTGTGCATCATCATTAGGAATGAATGTACCGAAGAAATCATACCCGATACTGCTTACAAGATCGTTCCACCCGGACTTTCCATATACAAGCATAAAAGAAACCATTTCTGCAAAATCTTCTCCGGCTGCACTGGAAGCATAAGCTGTTATACATCCGTTCTGCCGGGCTTCATC
Organism: uncultured Ferruginibacter sp.; assembly: GCA_964554605.1. Taxonomy (GTDB): domain Bacteria; phylum Bacteroidota; class Bacteroidia; order Chitinophagales; family Chitinophagaceae; genus Ferruginibacter. The sequence continues at coordinate 404 of CAZKPH010000218.1, read as the reverse complement.
GTCTGTTATATTTATCCAATCGCTTGAATAGGCACTCTGGGTAACCTTATCAAATTCTCCGGGGCGCTTTTTTGTTTGATCGAATATGTGTGAAAATTCGTGATGGACTGTAAGAAAAACAGTTTTTTGAAGAACCGTATCTGAGAGTACATATCCTGACATAGCCTTGTTGATAAAATAATTTAATTGCAACAGGGTTATCTGCCTTCCTCCTCCGGCTACACCTAGTATAGCACTCCCGTCCGGATCGGTAGCGGAACTACCTGCCAGTACAAAATACTTTGGAGCATATTTCCGGAAAAATATTGTATCGGTCTCTGCTATATATGGAGATGCCCATACCCGCCTAATAGCATCCATCACCGGAATTACCTTTTCTTCTTTAACAGGCACAACATTTTTAT
>CAZKPH010000217.1:0-4408 GCA_964554605.1 uncultured Ferruginibacter sp. | reverse complement strand
TATTTCGAAGAATTAACAGCCTTGCTCCATCCATTTATGCCCTTTATTACGGAAGAGATTTTCCACCTTTTGAGAGAACAGGACAAAGACCTCTGTATATCACTATATTCAACTGCCAAAGAGCCTGATACTGTAATACTCGGGCAGGGGGACCTGCTTAAAAAAGTAATATCTGCCCTCAGGGATGCAAGGAATAAAAATCAAATCAAGCCTAAGGAAGAGATTGAATTGTTTATTGAAACAACGAATGTAACCGGTTATCAGTCGATTGAAAATATTCTTTGCAAACAAATAAATGCTTCAGCAATACGTTTTACAGATAGCGCTCCATCCAATACAATTGTAGTGGTTGTTGAAAAAGACAAATTCTATCTGATAACAGAGAAAAAACTGGACAATTCTTCTTTAAAAAATGATCTTTTGAAAGACCTGGCACATCAGCAACAATTCTTACAATCGGTGTTAAAAAAACTTTCCAATGAAAAATTTGTACGGAATGCCCGCCCGGAAGTGATAGAATTGGAAAAAAAGAAGAAAAATGACGCAGAAGCCAGGATTAAAACGATAGAAGAAAGCTTGGCAGCACTCAATTAACTTTTTTTATCATTTTCTTATTTTATATTAGCATAGCTAATAAAAGAGGAATATTATGAGGAAAATATTTCCCGCCATTTTAATACTTATCTGCACATTGCAGGCAAATTTGGTTTTTTCTCAGCGAAAACCCGGTAATGCCAGCAAGCCAAATGTTGTAAAGTTCCGGCCTTCCGAAACCCACACATTTCTCGGAAACATTTCCGGCACTTCAGTATCCGCTACTGCCGATTCCGTAAAAAATGTGATAGGGCTACCGCTTATTATTACAGATAAATCCGGCTACCAGTTCCAGGTGTCTTCTTTTCAGTTTGCATACACCCGGGTAGGGTTTACAGAAGATGAACAAACCGGGAAACTTTCACCCCAAAAGACTATGGTATCAGAAAGATTCAACCACGGAGTGATCCCGGAGGTATGGGCTAATACTATAAGGGAAGAACTGCAATCAGGTGAATAACTATATTTTTTCGATATTATAGCTATAGATAAAAGTGGAAAAAGGTTCTTTGCACATGATCTTAAGATTTCCATCCAATAACCTGTTATAAATGATAGAGATTAAAAAAACGGGGATAGAGTCCATTCCGGTCATTTCTGCATTAGCAAAAAAAATATGGCCGGTTGCCTATAAGTATATGATTTCAGAGGAGCAAATTGAATATATGCTATGGATGATGTATAGTGATAAATCCCTTGAGCATCAAATATCAGCACTACACCACCAGTTCATTATCGCTTATGATACTGATAAAACAGAGGCTGTTGGGTTTGCGTCCTATTCAAAAAAGGAAAATGATACGGAAAATACTTACCGCCTGCACAAATTATATATTTGTATTGAATGCCAGGGAAGAGGAATCGGAAAATCATTGTTAAACTACATTATTCACGAAACCAGCCTGTTAGGGGCCGATCAATTGGAACTTAATGTCAATAAAAGGAACAAGGCATTTGACTTTTACATTAAAAACGGGTTTCACATTCTCAGAAAAGAAAAACTAGACATAGGCCACGGCTACTATATGGATGATTATGTAATGGTATTTCAACTGGCTAAATAACTTTATAATTACCTCTCAGACAGCAATTTAACCACTTAGGCATTTTAACTAATTATTAATTGGCTTATCGTCCTATTGAAGATACTGTACCCGTACTTTTACAGGCCTAGTATAATTTCTGTTGATACCTCATACAAAACCATTAATCCATAAAGTTGACCATTTATGTAAAATAATGTACTATGTTTTACAAAGTACTTATCTTTGTCCTGTACTTTAAAAATAACAACAGAAATGAAACAGATTATACTTACCGTATTTAGCTTCTTAATGATAGTAAATATATCGTTGAAAGCCAACAATTTGTCGAAAAATTCCGTAGTAGGAAAAGTTACGGACATGGAAAATAAACCGATCCACAGAGTTACAGTTTCACTACTTAAAGCCAGCGACAGTACCCTGGTGAAGGCAGAAATCACAAACGAAGAGGGAGAATACAGATTCCTTACCTCCATAGCCGGAACCTATATCGTATGCTTTACAAGTGCCGGATACGAAAAAACCTATTCCGAGAAATTTATACTAAATGAAAATGGAGAAGTGAATCTTCCGACTATTAAGATGCCACACGCCATCAAAAAACTACAAGGAGTAGTGGTAAGTGCAAAGAAACCCATGATTGAAGTCAAGGCAGACAAGACAATATTTAATGTTGAAAACAGCATAAATGCTACTGGTAGTACGGCATTGGAACTTTTGAAAAAGAGCCCGGGTGTTCAGGTAGATAATAATGACAATATTAGCATGAACGGAAAGAACGGTGTAAAAATATATATCGATGGCAAAATGCTTCAGCTTGATGCCAAAAATGCCGCCGAATATCTGAAAGGCATTAATAGTAATGATATCGAATCTATAGAAATCATAACAAACCCAGGTGCCAAATACGATGCGGAAGGAAATGCCGGAATCATAAATATCAAATTGAAAAAGAATAAGAAATTCGGCACAAACGGTAGTGCTTCAGTAGGAATGATACAAGGAGTGACCCCAAAAGGGAATGGTAGTTTTTCACTAAATTACCGTGATAAAAAGGTCAACATCTTCAGCAATGCCAGTGGTTCTATCGGCGATTGGAAAAATACGCAAAACATTTTCAGGGCACAAAGCGATACTATTTTCGATATGAAAAGTACACAAGTATCACATAATAACAACCTGAACGGGAAGGCCGGATTTGATTATTTTATCAATAAAAACAATACATTCGGTATAATGGCAAATGCTAGTTTGGGTGAGCATAACTGGTCGAGCCATAGTAACACACCCGTATATTATGAGCCCACTATGGTATTTGTGAAAACGCTTGCAGCAGGCAATGATGTCCCAAACAGGAATGTAAACGCTAATTTCAACACTAATTACCGTTTTGCTGACACATCAGGAAAAGAAATAAATATTGATGCTGACTATGGCCTTTTCAGAAGCAGAAGCAATAGCTTTCAACCCAATAGCTATATAGACCCATCAGGGAATCTTATGTCAAAAGTGGTATATAAAAACAACACACCCGTAGACATAGATATCTATTCGCTAAAAGCAGATTTTGAACAGAAACTGGGAAAGGGGAAACTGGGGTATGGAGCAAAGACATCTTATGTAATTACACAAAACTCTTTCGACTTCTATAACGTAGAAAACAATCAGGATATAAAAGTTTTAAATAAAAGCAATTCCTTTAAATACAAAGAAAATATCAATGCTGCATATCTTAGTTATCAACTCCAGTTTGGAGAAAGGCTGGATATGCAGGCAGGCTTAAGGCTGGAACATACTTATAGCAACGGGATATTAACAAGGGCTGACGGTATTTACCAGAATGACAATAATGTTAAACGCAATTATGTAAACCTTTTCCCAAGTGCCGCCCTAAGTTTCAAACTAAATAAAAAGAATAGCTTTAACCTTGCTTACAGCAGACGGATAGACAGGCCGAGCTACCAGGACCTGAATCCATTTGAAAATAAGCTGGATGAACTGACTTATCAAAAAGGCAACGCATTTTTGCGTCCTCAATACACAGACAATATTGAATTGAAACATATTTTCGCAGGAATGCTTACAACGTCTTTTGCCTATAGCCATGTGAAAGATTATGCAACAGAAGCACTGGACACTACCAACAGTAATGCAACATTTATACAACAGAAAAACCTGGCAACACAGCAAATACTCAGTTGGCATATATCCTCGCCATTGCCAATAAGAAAATGGTGGAACGGCTATCTGGAATTCTGGTTCAATACCCTGATATTTGACGGCAGCCTTAATAATAAAAATATTCATGCAGCTATCAACAACTATGGGGTGTATTCTACGCAGAGTATTAGTTTACCTTCCAGCTTCTCAATTGAAATGAGCGGATGGTACAGCGGCCCAAATATTTGGGGAGCTACCGGCAAAACGAAACCACAAGGGTCTCTCGATATGGGTATCCAAAAAACTTTCCTGCAGAAGAGAGCAAGTGTAAGGCTTAGCGTAAATGATTTGTTTGCCACGGCCTCTCCCTGGCGCATTAATAGTGATTTCGGCGGCCTGAGAATGAATGGAAACGGTACGTGGGAAAGCAGGACACTGAGGCTCAATTTTACATATCGTTTCGGAAGTGCCCAGATCAATGCAGCACGCCAGCGTCAGACAGGACTCGAAAGCGAAAGTAGCCGTATCAAAGGATAAAATAAAAATAAAAATAAAAACAAAATAGAAAAAAGCCTGCATATTACTTATGCGGGCTTTTTGGAATTAATATG
>CAZKPH010000216.1:0-4470 GCA_964554605.1 uncultured Ferruginibacter sp. | reverse complement strand
GTAACTTCATTTTAGATAATGCTAAACAAATTACTATGTACACCAAACTTCTATTCATAATAACAGTTGCTGCCATTCTATCTGGTTGTACTGCTGCTTACAAAACCGGGCAAACACCTGACGATGTTTATTATTCTCCGGAAAGGCTTTATACTGTGTCAGTAGCTGGCGATAGTACACAGGTTTCAGAAGATAATAGCTCTTACGAAGACCGTGAGATCCGGATGGCCATCAATGATCCCCGATGGAGGTATTTCGGGTACGACTATTCTTATGACCCCTATCGTTACGGATATACCTACGGATATTATTATAACCCTTATTATTGTACTTATCCGGTTTATTACAACAATATCAAAGTTCCTGTGCAACCGGCCAATAGCACACCCAGAACCGTTAACTTAAGCAGTTATAATACAGGGTACAATAATGTCAACAGAGCCATTAATTCCAAATTCAATAATACCGGCACGGGTACTTCTACCGTAAGATCTTATAACAATAATAATGTAAAACCAAAATCAGGGGATAACAACTCAAATAGCAAATTCGTCAATAGCCTTAAAAAAATATTAGGGAATAACAATACAGACAATTCATCATCATCCGGGAATAGCAGTTCACGTACATATAACCCTTCATCCGGTAAAAGCGGCAGTTCCTCTTCCAGTAGTAGTAGCTCCGGTTCTGTATCACGCCCTTCGAGAAACAGATAATATCAGTTTCCCAGAAAAGGAAATGCTAAAATAACATTATGAAAAAACTGATCTTATTAGCTATATCTTTTTTCACAGTAAACAGTTTTGCACAGATACCTGAAGATGCCCTGCATTACTCCTTATACCCTCAATTAGGTACTGCCCGCATTGCAGCAATCGGAGGAGCCATGGGATCATTGGGAGGTGATATTACGGCTACTTTTGTAAACCCGGCCGGATTAGGAATGTATAAAACAGGAGAATTTGTCTACAGCCCCGGGATTTTCATAAACAACACCCGGTCTCAATTCAGAGGCACTGATACCCGGAATAAAAAGAACAGTTTTAATTTCGGTACTATCGGATTTGTATATGGAGATGCCAGCCCATTTAAAAAGAATACAAGCCATGCCATTAGCCTGGCGTTCAGTAAACTGGCCAGTTTCAATAATACTTATTCATATCAAGGGTTAAACAATTACAGTTCCGGCGCTGAACAATGGGCCGAAGAAATCCATCAGAGTAATGAAAGTATAGAGAACATTCTTAACGATCCGAAATATGCTTTTACATCAGCACCTGCTTTGTATACCTACCTTGTAGATACTTTTACCATAAACGGGGAAACCGTCATCAAAGCGCAGCCTGAGTTCCTTCTTGAAAAAGGCAATGCCCTCTTCCAGCGAAATACAGTATCTGCAAAAGGAGGCTTGTACGAGTTAGCATTGGGATTTGCCACTAATTTCAATAACAAAATAATGGTGGGCGGAAGCGTAGGTGTGCCAATCATGTCCTACAATAGTGTAACCACCTTCGAAGAAAAAGATACATCCAGCAATGCCCACAACAATTTTGGTTATTTCACTTACCAAGATGCATTTAAGACATCCGGTATCGGATTAAATCTGAAATTAGGTGTTATATATAGGCCGCAGGAATATTTACGCCTTGGATTTGCCGTTCATACGCCAACATATATGTTCTCACTTAAGGACACCCGCAGCACTTACATGCAGGCACAAACAGAAGATTATGCAGGATTATTAGCTGTACATTCCGAGTATTTTACCGGCGGCACTAAAGGTGAAAACAAATATGCCATGTCCACACCATTGAAATTTATTTTAAGCGGTAGCTACGTTTTCAGAGAACTGGCAGATGTAAAGAAACAAAAGGGCTTTGTAACCGCAGATATTGAATTTGTCAATCACAGGGGCAGCCGTTTTTATAGTGAGAAAATTGAACCCGACCAGGATGAGATCAATTATTACAAGGCACTTGGCAATGTCATACGCAGGGAATTTAAAGGCAACTTTAATTTCAGGGCCGGCGGAGAAATGAAATTTAATACCCTGATGGCCAGGCTCGGGTTTGGATACTACGGGAACCCCTACAAGGATAAGGAACTCAAAGCCAGAAGTATTTTGCTTTGTGGTGGGCTTGGCTATAGGGATAAAGGCTTTTTTATAGACTTTACCTATGTTCACGCTTTCAACCGTGATGTAAACTTTCCATACAGGCTTTCCGACAAGGATAATACATTTGCTGTAGTAAAAAATCAGAGAGGCAGCATACTCGCTACAGTTGGTTTTAAATTCTAGCTAAGCAATATTACAAGATAATTTTCAACTGTTCTAAGACAATATCAACGTTGGGAGGGAACCATGCAATATCTTTGTCTTTTCTAAACCATGTCATTTGCCTTTTGGCATAGTTGCGTGTATGCTGTTTTATAAGTTCTACAGCCCCTGCCAGCGATAACTCACCATCCAGATAGCGAAACATTTCACTATATCCTACTGTTTGCAATGCATTCAGGTGCCTAAAGGGCAATAAAGCTTTTACTTCCTCAACCAAACCGGAACGTATCATGGTATCTACACGCTGGTTAATTCTCTCATAAAGAGTAGCCCGTTCCATTTCTATGCCGATCTTAATAATTCTGAAATCACGTTTCTTCTTTACTCCTGTTTTAAAATTTATAATCGAACTACCTGTAACCCTTTTTACTTCCAATGCCCGTATCAAACGTTGAGGATTATGTATTTCCCCACTGTTGTAAAAGAGTCTGTCTTCCTCCATAATTTTCGCCTGAAGCCATTGTAGTCCGTTTTGCAGAGAAGCCTCAATAATCTCCCGCCGGACAGCAGTGACGGTTTCAGGCATAGCATCTATCCCCTCACAAAAAGCTTTTATATACAAACCCGTACCCCCAACCATTACTACGGCATCTTTGTTAAGAAATATTTCATTGGCTTTGCGTTGTGCATATTCTTCAAAAACAGCAGCATTTACTGTATCGTGTATGGAATGCGAGGCAATAAAATGATGGGTAGCAAAAGACAATTCATCTTCAGAAGGGCGTGCTACGCCAATAGAAAGCTCTTTGTAGCACTGGCGGCTATCGGCAGAAATAATATCTGTGGAAAAATGCCGTGCAAGTTGTACAGCCATAGCAGTTTTGCCTACAGCCGTTGGCCCCACTACTACTATACAGGTTTTTGTCAACGCAAAAAAGAAATTGATTAATAGAAACGAATTTAATCAAACGTTTACGGTCAGACATCTTCACTGCCACTACCGCTCTCATCAAATGCTTCATCCTCACCCGCCTCAGTAGCATTCCCATCCTCGTCTTCTTCACTGAACCCTTCCATCATTGATGCTGAATTCAGATCGTATTTTTCTTCTACTTCCGCAAGCCGCTTATCGATAAGGCCCTTTGTACCGTATTGAGAAGGGGCCAGCCCTTCTGTACGAATACAGGAAGGATAGCTTAATTTTCTGTCCTCATCCTTATCCACATTAATCAGTTCCACAAGGAATGTCCAAAGTTTATTAAAATCGTATACATAAATGAACTTCTGGTTTGGGTCTTTTATTTCCGAACCCAGCACTGTATCATTCATAAGCAGGGGGTCTACTTTATATTCCTTATCATCGTATTTTTCAAGCGATATCTCCCTGCCCCGAAGCCAGTTGTCATTACTACGGCAAAAAGTAGCTTTATGTTTATTATCAAATTCGAATGCTTTAAGAATTGCATTGTGCAGGTCTGCAAAATTTTGCGTATGCCTGATAACAATATCCCTGTAGATACTATCATCGTCTTCCCAATATACTCTGAAACGTAAAATTGCCATGCCACAAAAATATATATTAAAACTGAAAAAGGGAAATGCTCGTCCGGTAACAGGCTAACAACCAACAATAAATGTAAGTAATCTCAATTTCCTGCGGGGATACCCAATTCAGCCGCTTTTTCCAACATAAATGCATAGGCTGCTTCATAATTATTCGGTATCTGCCCGTCCAGGATCGCATCCCGTATTGCATTTTTTATGATCCCCACTTCACGCCCCGGAGCCATCCCGAATGTTTCCATAATTACTTCGCCTGTAACAGGAGGCTGCCAGTTGCGAAGCTTATCTATTTCTTCCACTTCTGCACACCGCCGCCGTACCAGATCAAAATTTTCAAGATACCGTTTTACTTTTTGCTTATTCTTAGAGGTAATATCCGCTTCGCACAACGTCATCAATGCATCAAAATCCTCTCCGGCATCAAACAATAATCTTCGTATAGCCGAATCCGTTATATTCTCTTTCGTAAGAGAAATAGGCCGTAAATGCAGCTCTACCATCTTTCTTACAAACTTCATCTTTTCATTTTGCGGCAACTTAAGCTGAGCAAATATCTTCGGCACCATTCTCCCCCCCACTACTTCATGCCCGTGAAAAGTCCAGCCATGCCCTTCTTCAAATTTTTTTGT
>CAZKPH010000215.1:0-4474 GCA_964554605.1 uncultured Ferruginibacter sp. | reverse complement strand
TACACTAACCCAGTATAACGGATTTTTGGAAGTTAAGACTATTCCCGCAGCAAATGTTACTAAAGTCGCTTCCGGTAAAACTGTTGTGCCTAAACAAATGACTATTGCGCAACTTAATGCAGCGTTGACCACAGGAACTTCGATTGGGTCTTCAATTGAATATACCTTAATCACTTTGTTGAATACAACAGGAAGTGGAGGTGCTACGTATGGAAGTACCAGTGCCAATACCAGCAGGACATTAACTGATGCTTCCGGTAATATGGTATTGTATACGTTAAAAACAGCAAGTTTTGCAGCATCTGCTATGCCGGCCACCGCAAAATCATGGACAGGGTATGCTTACAATTTCAGAGGTACTACACCTGAATTCATGATACGGTCATCCGCTGATGTTCAATAATATCAGCTAACGAATATTAATGTAATTGTGAACATCACAATAAAATTTAAAAACTATGAACAATTTGATTAGAAAAATATATCTGCCGATGGCATTGTTTGCAATAACCGGTATACTGTCCTCCTGTGACAAAGATTTTGATCAGCCACCATCCGATTATGGTACTATCCGCGGTATACGTGGACTATACCAGGGAAGCGACGTGGACGTTGCCACCGGGCTAAAATTGAATGGAATTGTAATATCTGATGCCTCCAATGGAAATGTAAGTACCGGCAATTTCATTGTACAACAAGGTAATTATGGCATAGCCGTTTATGTCGGATCTTCAGTTACTATTCCATATAGTCTTGGTGATTCAGTTTCTATAGACCTTACAGGATATACGCTCACATCCTATAATAATGCGCTGGAATTAAAATCACCTTCGGGTATTACGCTTCCCGCCGCTGTAGCGAGCGGGAAAATGGTTACTCCAATGAGCATGACCATCAAACAACTCAACGCTTCATTGACCAGTGCATTAAACAGTTCTGATAATCATGAATATACATTGGTAGCTTTAGCTGCTACATCGGGAAGCGGGGGCTCTACTTTTGGAAGCAGTACTGCAAATACAAGCCGGACATTGACCGATGCAACCGGCTCTATTGTATTGTATACATTAAAAACGGCCTCCTTTGCAAACACTTCCCTGCCTACTACTCCTAAAACGTGGACAGGATATGCTTATAGCTATAAAACAACTCCGGAGTTTATTATCAGAAGCACAAACGATGTAAATTAAGATATTTTTAAATTAATTGAAAAGGCTGTTCATTTCGCAACAGCCTTTTTTAATGCCAAGCTGGCAGGAATCATGCCCTTGGTATTTTTTTTGTTATAAGGTGAAAAAATTTTTGATATGCAAAAAGGAAATATCCGGGTTCAAACAGAAGACATTTTTCCAATAATTAAAAAATTTCTATACAGCGAACATGATATCTTCTTAAGAGAACTTGTCAGCAATGCTGTTGATGCTACACAAAAATTAAAAACACTGGCATCCATCGGCGAAGCTAAAGGCGAGGTAGGCCCTTTAGATATAGAAATAAAACTAAATGCTACCGAAAAAACCCTTTCCATAGCAGATAAGGGTATAGGAATGTCCGCAGAAGAAATAGATAAATATCTGAACCAGGTGGCTTTTAGTGGTGCAGAGGAATTTCTGAATAAATACAAAGGTCAAAACGAGAGCAATATCATCGGGCATTTTGGACTTGGGTTTTATTCCGCATTTATGGTAAGTGATAAGGTTGAAGTGATCAGCCGCTCTTATCGGGAAGATGCGAAAGCTGTGAGGTGGGAATGTGATGGCAGCCCCGAATTTACATTGGAGGAAGTAGAAAAGGGTTTGAGGGGTACTGAAATCATTTTGCATCTCAACGAGGATAGTAAAGAATTTTTAGAGGCAGATCGTATAAAAAGCATTCTTGACAAATTTTGTCGCTTTTTACCCATACCCATTCGTTTTGAAGAGAAACAAATCAATAATATCGCTCCAGCCTGGACAAAAAAGCCATCGGAACTTTCAGATGAAGATTATCAGAACTTCTATAAAGAATTATATCCATTTAGTGAACCACCTCTTTTTTGGATCCATCTCAATGTAGATTATCCTTTTAATCTTACAGGGATATTGTACTTCCCAAAAATCAAACAGAGCTATGAGATACAGAAAGACAAAATTCAACTATACTGTAATCAGGTATTTGTAACAGATGAGGTAAAAGATATCGTTCCTGAATTTCTAATGTTATTGCATGGGGTTATTGACAGCCCGGATATTCCGTTGAATGTAAGCAGAAGTTACCTGCAGGGCGACCCAAATGTTAGAAAGATCAATACTCATATTACAAAAAAAGTGGCTGATAAGCTGGAAGAAATATTCAATAAAGACAGAAAGGATTTTGAAGCGAAATGGGAGAGCCTTGGTTTGTTTGTGAAATATGGAATGATAACAGATGATAAATTTCTTGAAAGAGCTGCTAAGTTCAATATATATGAAGACGCTGCCCCTGAAAAGCCGTCAGAAGAATCAGAAAAAACGGTAGCCAGGTTTTACACGATGGATGAATATAAAATGGCTACTGAAACCTTACAAAAGAATAAGGATGGTAAGTATGTTGTACTCTACACAACCGACCCGGTTCAGCAAGATGCATATATACAGGCTTGCAGGAATAAGGGGTTTGTTGTTGTCAGGATGGAGACACTTGTAGATGCTGCTTTTATTAATAACATTGAACTGAAATTACAAGATGTAATCTTTACACGGGTAGACGCGGATATCACGGACAATCTTATTGATAAAACCGAAAATTTGGAATCTGTCTTAAATGAAGACGATACTGAAAAGCTTAAAAAACTATTTGAACAGGAACAGGCGGGATTGCATTTGACAGTTGTGATTAAAGGTTTATCAGAGGAAGCCGCTCCGGTAATTGCTACTCGCCCCGAGCAGATGCGCCGGATGAAGGAAATGGCTGCCGTGGGTGGGGCTGGTATGGCAGGTTTTTACGCACAGTTGCCCGATGAAGTAAATCTGACTGTAAATGGGAACCATTCCATATACAAAAAAATACTTGCCGATACGGATGCGGATAAACAGCAACAAAAAGTAAGAAACCTAACCGACCTGGCATTATTGTCGCAAGGGCTGCTGAAAGGGAATCAATTGACCAGTTTTATAAGTAGAAGTATTTCTTTAATGGACTAATATAATTTAAAGATTAAGAAAGGGCAGGGTTGTGTTATTTTGAACACTGCTCTTATTCAGGTATATCGTTCTTCAAAATGCTTGCTTCGAGGTAATTAAGTTCTTTTCTGTAAAAAATTTCCCTGAATCCATTTGAAGTGAAGATCTCTTTGTAAAGCGGGTTCGCATATACGATAAATAATTCTCTCGGATTTCTCTGTAAGCTTTGGAAAATATTTTTACAAGTGTATTGCATATCTTCTTTGCCGAAAGGGTTAAAAAAGAAAATACAATCCGTATCATCGGGGATTTTGTAATTCCTGGCGTCTGCAAAATGCAGATCGATCGAAACACCCGGGAATATTTTGAGAATGTTTTCCAGGTTCCGGCGGGCAGCTGCCAATAGTTTTTCCGAAATATCAATACCACTTGCTTTCCTGAAACCGAAATAAATAGCTACTGCCATTGCTCTTCCTTTTCCGCAGCCAATATCAAGGAAATGTATTTTGTTTTTATTTTTCATGAAAATGAAAATATCTTCCAGTACATTATACCCAACCGGCATGTATACAGTACTTTGGGTAAATTCGGGGTTCTTTTTTTTCAGTTTTTTTAATTCATCAAATCCGGAACTTTGTATTCCGTATTTTTTTTCCCCCTTGATCTCATTATATAAAATCACTGTGGCCAATCTGAAATTCCAGTTGATACCGATGTAAAAAAAATAGTGAAAATATGTGAACCAATTTTTCATACTGCCAGTCGTAAGTCGATAACCCTGAGCTGTAATGAGACATTTCCATTCCATTCATTTTCATCAAGTGTGAAAACAATATCAAGCGGTTTGCCAGATGCTAAGAGGGGAAATTTATCAGCAAGGTTGAATCCTATTCCGGTGAAAACTTTGTTGTCTTGTATCAGCTCAAAACGAATATGTAATTCTTTTACGATTTTTGACCGGCCATAATAATTATTGACATTTTTGGCTATAAAGACCGGCCTTAAATTTCCCGGTCCATAAGGTTCCATCTGGCAAAGTATCTTGTAAAAGGATGGAGTGAGGGCAGTGAAAGGTACTTCGCTGTCAATAATTATTTCAGGCTGTAATAAATGTTCCGGAATAGTTGCAGATACCACCTCTTCGAATTTTTTACTGAAAATTTCAACATTTTCAGGTAACAAAGAAAGACCTGCAGCCGCAAAATGCCCGCCATATCCGAGCAGGTATTCCCTGCACGCATGAATAGCTTCATACAGATTGAAACCTTCTATGCTTCTGGCACTTCCAGCTGCGATATCCCCGCTACGGGTAAGTACAATTGTGGGGCGGTAAT
>CAZKPH010000214.1:0-4499 GCA_964554605.1 uncultured Ferruginibacter sp. | reverse complement strand
GCTACCACCTCAAAGTAGTGCGTCTACCAGTTTCGCCATCGCCGCATCTGGCACAAAGGTAAAACAAATTTTACTCCCAATCAAGCTATATGTTGTATATCGCTGCCTCTCACGTACTGCCATGAGGCATTTGATTAGAACCAGCAAATTTTGAAGCCTCCTTTTACTGTTCGGAATACCCTGAATAATTCCTTATTTTTATTGTATAATATCACTTATGGCAAATGAAATTACATGCCCAAAATGCGGGCACCAGTTTGAACTTAATGAAAGCATCAAAAATGAGGTTGAAAAAGAATTGAGGGGAAAAATGCTGGAATGGCAAAAAAGAAAAGAGGAAGAATTCGAACTACGTAAAAACGAGATCGAGAATAACGCCCAGAAAAAGGCCGCTGATGAATTAACTGTTAAACTCAGGGCATTGGAAGAAGACACCAGGATAAAATCGCTGCAACTTCAGGAACTGCAAAAGAAAGAACTGGATCTGTTAAGAGATAAATCCGCCCTGGAAGAAAAACAAAAAGATTTTGAACTCGAACTGGAAAAAAGATTACTGGAAAAAAGAAAAGAAATTGAAGACAATACTATAAAAAGAGAACAAGAACTCTTTTCCCTGAAAATGAAAGAATACCAGGTGCAAATGGAACAGCAGCAAAAACTGATTGAGGAACTGAAGAGAAAAAGTGAACAAGGTAGCATGCAACTTCAGGGCGAATCGCAGGAACTGCTATTGGAAGAAATCCTCAAAGAGAATTTCCCGTTTGATATTATAGAAGAGGTTGGAAAAGGTGTGGAAGGGGCCGATTGCATACAAACAATAAGGAATAATAGTGGCAAGGAATGCGGAAAGATAATTTACGAAAGTAAGCGGACAAAAACATGGAGTAACGGATGGATCGAAAAATTAAAAACGGATAAGCGAAACAAAGCTGCGGATGTGGCAATACTGGTAACGCAGGCTTTTCCAAAAGATATGCAAACTTTCGGCGAAAGGGAAGGCGTTTGGATTTGCAGCTTTACGGAGGTAAGCGGAGTAGCCTACCTGCTAAGAAACAGTATTATTAAGATCGAAGAAGTAGCAAAAAGCCAGGAAAATAAGGGCGAAAAAATGCAGATGCTGTATGACTATCTTACAGGTATCGAATTCCGGGGCCAGGTAGAGGCTATTGTAGAGGGCTTTATGGCAATGAAACAAAGTATTGCCAGAGAGCGGGTGCAAATGGAAAAAATTTGGAAAGAAAGGGAAAAACAATTGGAAAAGGTATTACTAAATACAAGTGGCCTTTATGGTTCAGTAAAAGGAATCGCCGGCGCTTCGGTTAGCGACATCCCAATGCTTGAAGGAAGTGACGGTGATATAGCCTGAAAATGGTGATAAATAACTTGCCGATACTATTATAATGAAAATCTTAAAATGAAAAAGAACGGTCTCCTGTAGAAATAGGAGACCGCTAATCAAAAACCATTAACCATTAAACCTTATCCTATGAAAAACCATAGATATAGTCGCAGAGATATTAAAAAAGGTTGCATGTAAAATATTTTTTTTGGGATTTGTTTTAAGATTTTATCAGACATTTGAATTTCTCTTCAATAAATGAATAATGAATAAGATTGTTGTAGCAGTTACCGGGGCCAGCGGATCTATTTATGCAAAAATCCTGTTGGATAAATTAATGGCCTTACAAAAAGAGTGGTCGTCCCTGGCCGTAGTTTTATCTGAAAATGCAAAGCAGGTATGGCAAACAGAACTGAACAGTAAGAGTTATGAAGATTACCCGGTTCCATTCTACTCCCCATCTGATTTTTCGGCACCTTTTGCTTCCGGTTCCGCTCAATATAATATCATGATTATTATACCCTGCAGTATGGGCACACTGGGACGGATAGCCAATGGCATCAGTAATGACCTGATAACAAGGGCTGCGGATGTAATCCTGAAAGAAAAAAGAAAATTGATTTGCGTAGCAAGGGAAATGCCGTACAATTTTATCCATCTTAAGAATATGGAAACAATCACACTTGCAGGAGGAGTCATTTGCCCAGCCAATCCTTCTTTTTACAGCCAGCCTAAAACAATTGAAGAAGTAGCCGCTACTGTTGTGAACAGGGCACTGGACCTTGCAGGGATCCATAATAACAGCTATCGCTGGGGAGAGAATTAAAAAAAGCTGATTTCTATATTAACGCAGATCCACAATCTCAGTACCCGGATATTTTTTTTGATCAAAAATAAACTGGGCTTCGCTTATCGGCGTAGTCGTATTCATAGATCTGACGGAGTAGGTAAATCTGTTACCAGCCTTTTCAAAGACTTTCGTACTTACAATTGCTTGTGAAGCCTTATCAACATAAACAAGTACCTTAAAGAATGGCTTTCCCTTATCTATCGGGGTTAATTCAATCTCCTGTGTAGTTTTACCTCCTGCTTTTGTTTCGCCGTTAAGTTTATATAAAAAATCTTTGTCGTAAAAATTCGTAAATATTTTTTGCGGAGTCAGCGTATTGGCAGAAGGATCAATCTTAGTAATAGTTAATTCTTTGGCAGATTTATCATAAGTTGAAATATTATTGCCATCGCAAAATATTTCCTGTCCTGTAACGGTTACCCTGTATTTAGTACCTTTCATGTATACCGTACCACTTTTATTTCCCAATACTTTCCCTGCGCTATTTTCAATTTTCAGAGCAAAGGAAGCCTGTACATTTTTATAGGATTTAAATTTAGTACTGACAGCATCCAGGATTTTTTTTGCTTCCGGGTCACTTTTTCCCAATCCTTTTGGCTGTGCCTGAATATTAGCAACTGTGAAAAAAAACAAAGCAGTTAAAGTAAATATCGCTTTCATTATATAAGATTCTTTTAATAAGACCGCAAAGATAAAGGAATAGACCTTAAATGAAAGCCCGAGTTTAAAATTACTCTTTAACTATTTGTTAAGATGTTTTTTTCAGGTATTATCCAACTTAGTATCTCTTTTACTGGCGCTGCTTTACGGCTGCAAATTCCTTTGCGGTTTTGATAAACTGAACAAATATAGGCTGCGGGTTTTCTACCGTACTTTTCAGTTCGGGGTGATACTGAACCCCTATAAAGAATGGATGGTTTTTTAATTCAATGATTTCTACAAGCCCTGTTTCAGGATTTTTCCCGCTTGCAATCATACCCGCGTCTTCGTATTGCTGCAAATAAGCATTGTTAAACTCCCAGCGGTGGCGATGTCGTTCGCTGATTAGCCCTGAATTATATATTTTATAAGCCAGCGTATTTTCTTTTACCACACAAGGGTAAGCGCCAAGGCGCATAGTCCCTCCTTTGGCAGTAATTGTTTTTTGTGCCTCCATCAGGTCAATAACGGGGTTTTTCGTTGCAGGGTCCATTTCTGTAGAATGGGCATCTTTGAGCCCCAGCACATTGCGGGCAAATTCAATTACAGCCATTTGCATTCCCAGACAAATACCAAAGAAAGGCATTTTGTGCTCACGGGCATATTTTACAGCCAGTATTTTCCCTTCCACTCCTCTGATGCCAAAACCCGGCGCAACCAGCAGCCCATCAAACCCCGATAATTTTTCTTCTACATTTTTCTCATTAATAAATTCACTATGCACATTAACTATCTCTACCTTACATTGATTGACAGCTCCTGCATGTACAAAAGATTCCAGGATAGATTTATAGGCATCCTGCAATTCAATATATTTCCCAATCAGCCCTATACTTACTTTCCCTGTTGGCTTTTTTAATTTGTCCAGGAAGGCTTTCCATTTTGACAATTCCGGCGCCGCATACCCATTTATTTTAAGGCTTTTGAGAGCAGCTAAATCCAACCCTTCCTGCAACATTTTCAAAGGTACCTCGTAAATGGTACTCGCATCAAGTGCTTCAATTACGGCATCTGTCTTTACATTGCAAAAAAGAGCAATTTTACGTTTCAATTCAACTGAAAGCGGTTTCTCCGTACGGCAAACGATAATATCCGGGTGTACACCGTTTTCACTAAGTAGTTTTACACTGTGTTGCGTAGGTTTGGTTTTAAGTTCATTTGCCGCTTTCAGATAAGGGATCAATGTTAAATGCACGATAAGGCAATCCTCATCAGACAATTCCCACTGCAATTGGCGGACGGCTTCTATGAATGGCAAGCCCTCAATATCCCCAACAGTACCTCCTATCTCCGTGATTACTATATCGTAATTCCCGGTCTCCCCTATTTCCAGCATCCTGCGTTTGATTTCATCTGTTATATGCGGGATGACCTGCACGGTTTTTCCCAAATAAGCCCCTTCTCTTTCTTTGTTGATAACAGTCTGGTATATGCGGCCGGTTGTAACATTATTTGCCTGAGAAGTATAAATATTCAGGAAGCGTTCATAATGGCCAAGATCCAGATCCGTTTCCGCCCCATCTTCTGTTACATAGCACTCGCCATGCTCATAAGGATTCAGCGTGCCGGGATCCACATTGATGTAAGGATCAAATTTTTGTATGGTTACTT
>CAZKPH010000213.1:0-4500 GCA_964554605.1 uncultured Ferruginibacter sp. | reverse complement strand
CAAAAACTTATTCACATCGGCAAAAAATAATTTTTTTATGTGGGGGCAATTTGTAATTTAGCAACAGAATTTAATGGGTTAGTAAGTACAAAGGGTTAGCAGAAATGCTGACCCTTTTACTTTTTTCAAACAACACAGAATTCGATTATAATATCCCTGAAGTTTGTTTACCGAACGAAATATGTTATCTTTTCTTTTCTATAACGCATCAATCCAATATCTAATTCTAATTTCAGATTTACCTTTACACCATGAGTAAAACAAGATCAGCATTTTTTTGTCAGAGTTGTGGTTATGAGAGTGCCAAATGGCTTGGCAAATGCCCATCTTGTAATCAATGGAATACTTTTGTTGAAGAATTGATTATAAAAGATACCGATAAAAAGGATAAGAACAATTGGAAAGAATATACCGGTAATAGCAAAACAAAATCGATACCACTAACAGAAGTCAGTAGCGCTGAAGAAAAAAGAATCCTTACGAAGGATGTAGAATTCAATCGGGTATTGGGAGGAGGAATTGTACCCGGTAGTATTGTTCTGATTGCAGGAGAACCCGGTATTGGCAAATCAACGTTATTTCTCCAAAACGGATTACAACAAAACGATATTACCACTCTTTATATCAGTGGCGAGGAAAGCGAACAACAGATCAAAATGAGGGCAGACAGGATCGGTACTATCAATGAACATTTTTATCTGCTGACGGAAACAAGTACGCAAAGTATTTTCCAGGAAATAAAAAAACTTAAACCAGACCTGGTAATAGTAGACTCTATACAAACCATGCAATCGCCATATATTGATAGCGGTGCAGGCAGTATAAGCCAGATCAGGGAAGCTACAGCCGAATTTCAACGCTTTGCCAAAGAAACCAACACACCGGTTTTCCTTATTGGCCATATAACAAAAGATGGCACCATTGCCGGCCCCAAGATTCTTGAACATATGGTAGATACAGTGTTACAGTTCGAAGGAGACAGGCATTATACATATAGAATTTTGCGTACGCTTAAAAACCGATTCGGGTCCACTGCAGAAATTGGCATTTATGAAATGACCGGGGATGGAATGCGTGTGGTGACTAATCCTTCGGAAATCCTCATTACGCAAAAGGAAGAATTACTAAGCGGAATCGCCATCGGTGCAACCATTGAGGGTATCAGGCCCATCTTATTGGAAGGGCAGGCGCTGGTTACACAAAGTGTATATGGAACCCCACAACGAACTGTCAGCGGTTTTGACCTTCGCAGGCTCCAATTGCTGCTGGCTGTATTGGAAAAAAGAGGGGGGTTCCATTTTGGCGTAAAGGATGTATTCATAAATATTGCCGGAGGGTTGAAAGTGGAAGACCCTTCAATGGACCTTGCCATTGTTGCGGCATTATTGAGCAGCTATGAAGATATTCCTGTTAGCCAACACATTTGTTTTTCCGGTGAAGTAGGACTGAGCGGTGAGATAAGAGCTGTAAACCGGATCGAACAAAGAATAGCAGAGGCCGAAAAACTGGGATTTGAAAAAATTGTTATAAGTAAATACAACACCAGGTCTTTAAGCAAATCTTCGTTTGATATAGAGGTAGTAGCGCTTGCCAAGGTAGAAGAGCTGTATCAATACCTTTTCTAATATATGCAGGCTTTAATATCTATTTTAAACGATGCCCTTAATTTATTTTACCCTCATCTCTGCCCGGGATGTGGTAGTGATATTATTGATCATAAGCAAATTCTTTGTTGGCATTGTAGTGGCCAATTGCCACATACACTATACGCACAATATGCCAATAACCCTGTTGAAAAGATATTCCGCGGCAGATTGCCTGTCTGTGCGGCGCATAGTGAATTCTATTTCTCAAAAGATTCTCTTGTACAGAACATAGTACATCAGATAAAATATAAAGGGAATAGTAAATTAGGCTTGTTCTTAGGTAAACTAACCGGATCTTCCATTAATAATAGTTCGCGTTTCCCGGATATTGATTGTATTGTACCGTTGCCGCTCTTCCCGGAAAAAGAGAAGAAGAGGGGTTATAATCAGTCTTTCATTATTGCAAAAGGGATATCGGAGGCCATTAACAGTCCCGTAATTACAGGAAATGTGGTCAGAAAAAAATACACCGAAACACAGACAAAAAAACACAGGCCGGACAGATGGAAGAACGTTGAGGATAGTTTTTATATAAATGCTCCGAAAAATTTTATAAACAAGAAAATCCTACTGGTAGACGATGTAATTACAACCGGCGCTACATTAGAATCCTGCGGAACAGTTATTTTACAAATAGAAGGTGTTTCATTATATATAGCAACACTGGCTATCGCAATACACTGATTGCACATATCACGCAGTTAGTACAGAGTTTGGCTCCATTGTTGGTACTTTTTTATATTTTTGATACATGATGTCCAAAAAGGCACAAATATTTCTTATAGCAGTGATATTGCTCCTGAACCTCTGCGCCTGTAAAAAAGACAGTTTTACAACAGATGCTAATGCCGGGCTTGGCACCAGTACAGACAAAATAAGTTTTGATACTGTTTTTACAAGTGTAGGATCGGTTACGCAATCATTTAAAATAAATAACCTAAACGATAAAAAATTATTACTCAGTGAAGTAAAATTAATGGGTGCGGACACATCAGCATTCCGGCTGAATATAAATGGCTACCCTTCCAGCGATGTAAAGAATATTGAAATAGCCGCCAATGATAGTATCTATGTATTTGTAACAGTATCTGTAAATCCCGGCACTGCTAATTTACCCTTTATCATTAATGACAGTATCCGCATCAGTTATAACGGCAATAACAGATATGTACAACTGGAGGCGTACGGGCAGAATGCTCACTTTTTAAGAGATAGTATTATTACAAAAAACACCACTTTTAAAACAGACAAACCCTATGTAATACTGGGAAGCCTAACAGTAAAAGAGAATGTAACACTTAACATCCTTGCAGGCACCAGGATATACGCACACGCCGATGCTCCTATAATTGTAAACGGCACTATAACTTCTAAAGGGAATGCTACTAACCCTGTTTATTTCAGGGGAGACAGGACTGATAATGATTACAAAGACCTTCCCGCAGGCTGGCCTGGTATTTATTGCCAGAGTACCAGCAAAAATAATTATTTCATTTTTACGCATATACTTAATGCATACCAGGCTTTGGTAGCTTATGATGCTTCCTCCAACGCTTCCCCTAAGATTCAATTAAGCAAGTGCATAATAGACAATGCATATGATGCCGGAATTGTCAGTGCCGGAAGCAGTATCAATGCAGAAAATTGCCTGATAAGCAATTGCGGTGAGAATATTCGGATTGCATACGGAGGAACTTATACATTAACAAACTGTACGGTAGTTACCTATGGCAATTATTACATTCAGCATAAATACCCTGTACTTTCCTTATCAGATTATACCGATATTGACGGGACTATTTATACAAATCCACTTACCGCCAATTTTATTAATTGTATATTCTGGGGTGATAACGGAAGTGTAGATAATGAAGTAAGCCTTGGCATAAAAGGTAACGGTAGTTCTGCGATTTTCCAAAGTTGCATCTACAAGGCTAAGGCCGATCCGGCAGATGCTAACTTCATTTCTTCTATCAAAAATATAGATCCGGCCTTTGACAGTATCAATGTATTTAAAAGGATATTTGATTTTCATATTACAAAATCCGGCACATCCCCTGCTATTGACAATGGCATCCCCACTAGCTATCAATACGACCTGGATAATACGGCAAGATCTTTCAACAACACCAATCCCGATATCGGTTGCTATGAAAAACACTAAATCTATTTTTTAACAACCAATATCATTTCGTTGTAAGCATTTGATATAAATAGCCGGGTTTACCGGCGATATAAAACATATTTTATCTTACTTTGCAGCCGTGCAGTTTGAAAAAATCATAGGGCAACGTTCTGTAAAGGAACAACTCGTTCAAATGGTTCAAAACAATCGTTTGAGCCATGCATTATTGTTTCTCGGAAAAGAAGGTTCGGGGGCATTGCCACTTGCTATATCTTTTGCTCAATATATTATCTGTAAGCCAGAGGAGGAAAATCATACTGCCGGGGCTTCCCTGTTTGGAGAAGATACTGTTGTAGCAGTTTCCAAATCTTTACCTTCCGATAATAAAAAAGACAGTTGCGGAAAATGCCCTTCCTGCATTAAAGCAGATAAGCTTATCCACCCGGACATACATTTTTCTTATCCGGTAGTTCCGCGAAAAAGCGGAGATAAACCTGTAAGTGCCGATTATATTGCAGAATGGAGGGAATTTATATCTCTACACCCCTATGGCAATGTATATGACTGGCTTCAATTTATCAATGCTGAAAACAAACAAGGAAATATTACTGTTGCAGAGTGTAATGACATTATCCGGTATCTCAGCCTCAAGAGTTTTGAGAGTGAGTATAAAATACTGATTATGTGGATGCCGGAATTTTTAGGAAAAAAAGGAAATAAATTGCTTAA
>CAZKPH010000212.1:0-4504 GCA_964554605.1 uncultured Ferruginibacter sp. | reverse complement strand
TTCTGCAAGTGCTGTTCCCAGCGGGCCATAAGTTAGCCCCATCAGCAACATGCCAAAAGTGAGGAAGGCAACTGTAATGTTCCAGTTGCCCGTACTAAAGAAAGGCGAAAAAACCAAGCCAAGAAAAAATATCAATAGTGTGGCCGCAATCAGCATATTTTCTCTTCCATATTTGTCCGCAATTCCTGCAGATAAGGGTATGCCTATGCCAAAAAAAATGACTGCTATCATTTGCGCCGTAAGGAAAGAATCCTTGGGATAATGCAAAGCAGATGTCCCCCAGCTTAATGTAAAAACGGTCATTAAATAAAAGAATAAAAAAGTAGTTACAGAGGCCAACGTGCCTAATAATAATATTTTGGAGTGTTTTCTGAATACTTCTATCACCGGCAGTTTTACTCTCTCATTGTTTTCAATAATGCGTAAGAAGTCGGGTGTTTCGGAAAGTTTCAGCCGTACATAAAGCCCCACGCCAATAAGTAAAGCGCTGGCGATAAATGGTATCCTCCAGCCATATTGAAGAAACTGGGTGTCGTCCATGCATTTACTCAGCAGAAAGAATGTACCGCTGGAAAGAAAGAACCCGACAGGGGCACCCAGTTGAGGAAACATACCGTACCACGATTTTTTATGTTCAGGAGCATTTTCGGTAGCCAGCAAAACTGCACCGCCCCATTCACCACCTAGCCCCAATCCCTGCCCAAAGCGAAAAAAAGCCAGAAGTATAGGAGCCGCTATGCCGATAGAATTGTATGATGGTAACAACCCAATCGCTACAGTAGAAGGGCCCATAGTCATCAGAGCAGCCACTAAAGTAGCTTTCCTCCCGATCCGGTCACCAAAATGCCCGAATAATGCAGCTCCTATCGGCCGGGCAAAAAAAGCTAAGGCAAATGTGGCAAGAGATTCCAGCGTAGCAGTAGCAGGGTCGCCTGCCGAAAAGAAAAGTTTAGGAAATACCAGTACTGCTGCAGTCGCATAAATATAGAAGTCGAAAAATTCAATGGTAGTTCCCACCAGGCTAGCTATCAACACACGCCTTGTAGGATTTACCTGCCCGTTCTTATTGCCAGAAACCATTTTACTATCCATATCTTGTATGCGTGGAACTGCCCCACCTTTTAAAAATGAAAAAATAGTGATAATCGTGAAGATAAAAAACTTCTTTAATATGCTTAGGGCTTTATTAAACAAGCAATTTTTTTGAATAGCAGCATCAGCAAAAAATCATTTTTCAGCAATAGTTCCCGGCTGTCCGCTACTAGTCCTCGCTAATGCTGCGGGCTATCCGCTCCCATCCGGGCTAGGCCCGGCCTGCAGGCAAATATTGATCATTTGTATTAACAGGCATGTAGCATCCGCCTAACAGGCCAGCTATTATGGGAGATACGCTAATACGTATTCTTACGTAAAATTGCTAATACAGTTTACTCAATTATTACTAATAGAAATACTTTTTATACTTCCACCGGTATTTCTTCGTTATATATTTGTCGGAATAACAAATAACCGATAAGCCCGTTTTTTCCAGTCCTATGAACCTTATTCAATATCATGAAAAACACATGGCTTCCTTATCCTTTGGAAATATAAACAGGAACAACAATTAATGGAGCCATATAGAAGCCCGGTATATCCGGGTTTTTTATGTGCGTTTATCAGTTGGTTTGTTTTTCTATCTCAACGGCATATATATTTTCCCTGCCTTCAAAGTTTGCCCTGAAAATAATCCATTTCCCGTCAGGCGAAAAGTGGACATTCGGTTCCAGGTGATAATTATGCCATTTCATATTCACAAGTTTCTCCGAAACAATCGTATCCTCCTTTGGAAAGAACAGGTATATCCATTTCCCATCGTTAGATTTGGCAACAGAGGCAGAGTCACCGCCATCTCCCGCAAAAAGATCCTCATTACGGGAAGAACAGTAATGAACAGACCATTCGTTCCGCCCCAGCCCGTATTTCTTCTCCTTCCCCGATGCGATGTCTGTTCCGCAAATAAAGAAACTTTGTCCCTTCGGTTGCTGAAGATCAAACCAGATCGTTTTGCCATCTTTACCAAACCATTCGTGCCCTGCTATTTCCATAGGCATTGACCTTTTATGTATTAGGGTTGTTTTCCCGGTACGGATATTAAGCAGCCATATCCTGTCTACTTTTTGCCAGGGGCCTTCGTGGCAGAACATCAGTATATCCGGGTCTTTAGGGGAAAACTGAATGTGGTTCAGCCAGGCGCTGTCTGTAAAAATTTTTTTCAAAATGCCGTTATCTATATCTATCGTAAAAAGTGTCCGGGGAAGCCCGGCTTCAAATATCCTGTTGAAGTATTCATGTTTATCCGGGTTTTCTTTAAGGATTTCCCTTTCCTTATCCGTGGCCTGGAAACCACCTAGCAAACGGCCATCTGCATTTACAGTAGAAATCTCCCCTCTAAAATCCGGGGGGAAAACATACAATAGCTTTTCCTTATTGGTTGAAATATTTAGAGAGAACACGCTATCTGCTATTTGAAAGAATATCTCATTTCTTAGCGAAGAAACTATTTCGCCTTTCAAGGGGGAGGAGTGGTTGGTAAGCCTGGTAATATTTCCGGAGGTCAGGTCAATTAAGTAAAATTGTTTGTCTTTTTTGTTGTTATTTTTTGATACAGCTTTTTGTTCGGAACTGTAAAAGACCATTTTATTTTTGATAAAAGGGTTATTATGGAAATAGAAACTAAGGTTATCCCTCTCGTTGTTTACAAGCCTTATCACTTTGTGATGCGTGTCCATATCTATCCATGTATCCGGCATCGTTTTTCCACCTGTTTTCATAACCTCTTGCCCATATAAACGGGTAAGCGCAAAAGCGCAAAAAAATAATGATGTAAGAGGCGTTTTTTTCATAATTAAAGGTTAGGAATGTAAGATAAATGTGTATCTGTTCTGGAAGTGGTAACTGCCGTTTTGCAGGCATACAAAGTTAATTTATTAATTGCAGAAGCCTGCACTGAGAGGTAATAAGCAGCTTTTAGCGTAATATGTAGCTTGCGTGTTGCGGAAATTTAATCCGTATGCAGGTATTTTTTGATTTCCTATCGGTAATTTTGTTATAGTAGGTTAGTACACAAAAACTTTAACTTATGAAAATCATTTTCTTTTCCGCGAAGCCTTACGATAAATTATTTTTTGACCGCATCAATACTGCTTACGAATTTGATATAGAGTACTACGAAACCCACCTCGGCCCCCATATTGTAGATGTTGTGAAAGATGCCGAAGCTGTATGTGTGTTTGTTAATGACAAATTATCGGCAGAAGTAATAGAGGTACTTGCCCGCAATGGCGTTAAGATAATTGCACTACGGTGTGCAGGATTCAATAATGTGGATCTTGAAGCTGCCAAAAAATATAATATTGCCGTTTGCCGGGTACCGGCGTACTCTCCCGAAGCCGTTGCCGAGCATGCAGTAGCTATGATCTTAACAATAAACCGGAAAACACACAAAGCATATAACCGGGTAAGAGAACAGAATTTTGCCCTGAACGGGCTTCTCGGATATAATCTTTACGGAAAGACAGTTGGCGTTATTGGTACCGGCAAGATAGGGAAGGCATTTATTCATATCATGCTCGGTTTTGGCTGTAAGATACTGGCATTTGATGTTTATCCCGATACTACGCTGGCAGGGAAAGGTGTACAGTATGTGCCAATGGAGAAACTGCTGCAAGATTCAGAAATAATTTCCCTGCATTGCCCATTGACAAAAGAAAACCATTACCTGATTTGTAAAGAAACCATCAGCCGTATGAAACCCGGGGTTACTATTGTAAATACCAGCCGCGGCGGGCTGATCAACACCATAGATATAATAGATGCGCTAAAGGCACGCAAGGTAGGTGCGCTTTGTATAGATGTATACGAGCAGGAAGAAACGTTATTCTTCAGGGATAAATCATCTGACATTATTGATGATGATAAGATACAGCGGTTAATGAGTTTCCCGAATGTACTGATAACAGCCCACCAGGCTTTCTTTACAGAAGAGGCGCTGAACGAAATTGCCCAGGTTACATTAAGCAGTATTGCAGCACTGCACGAAAACCGCGTAGCTGAAAAATCACCATTCCTGCTTACATAAGGGAAGTACTGTACACAAAAAAGCCTATGCTGAATTGTATCCGGCATAGGCTTCAATTATCAAAAATAAACGGGCAAAGTGTAGTTTAGTGCATATGGCTGCCGATTGCCAAAAGAGATCCAAATACGAATATCAGTAAAACAATCCCAATTAATGAGATTACCAATCCTGCAATAGCCAGGCCCTTCGGTGTTTTTGTTACGCCGATACCGGATAAAATCAGGCCGAGTAGCCAGATAATCCATCCCAGCACGGGAACCCACCCCAGAAAAATTGCGATAAGAGCAAGTATAAAACCGGCGGTGCCAACACCATTTGTAGGATGTTGTTGTTGGTTGATAATAATAGTTTGTCCTTGTTTGTTCGGGTCGTTTTGTGTTTGTT
>CAZKPH010000211.1:0-4570 GCA_964554605.1 uncultured Ferruginibacter sp. | reverse complement strand
AGGATCGAAACGCTTATCAATAATATGAATGACCCTGTTATATGCCTGGATGAAAAATTGAAGATACTTTTTATGAATGAAGTTGCGTGCAGGATATCCGGGCTAAACGAAAACGATGTCATAGGGAAACCGGTACAGGACATTGCCGTTCAAAACGACCTGGTGCGGTCATTGATTGTAGATATGTTTAAGCCAGGCCCAGAAAATGAAACAATTGCACCACTGCCTGTAAAAATATATGCCGATAACAAAGAAAGTTATTTCGAAAAAACAATAGTGCCCATTAAGATTATACCTACCGGCGAACACGAAGAAAAAATGATCGGGAATGTTATCCTGTTACGGAATATCACTTTTTATAAAGAGTTGGATTTTGCAAAAACCAATTTCATCGCTACCGTGTCCCATGAGTTGAAAACGCCGATTTCTTCAATAAAAATGAGCCTGCAGCTTCTCGAAAATAAAAAGATCGGAGTGCTTAATGAAGAGCAGGAAAACCTGCTCGAAAGCATAAAAGACGATTCGGCCCGCCTGCTCAAAATTGCGAGTGAACTTCTAAACATGGCACAGGTAGAAAGCGGGGTTATACAACTTTCAGCCATCCCCTGCAACCCCAAAGAGATACTTCAATATGCTGTCAACTCCAACCGGGTAGCCGCTGAGCAAAAACAAATTAATTTCGATATCAATTGTGCAGAAGGAATCCCAAACGTCATGGCAGATAACGAAAAAACGGCATGGGTGCTTACCAATCTCATCTCCAATGCCATAAGGTATTCTTACGAAAACGCAACAGTACACCTGAACATTTATAGTGCGAACGGGAATGTAAATTTCTCCGTAACGGATAACGGGCAAGGGATAGCGCCGCAATATTTCGATAAAATATTCGATCGCTTTTTCAGGGTACCCGGCACTAAAAAAGAAGGGACAGGGCTGGGGCTTTCTATCAGCAAAGAATTTATAGAAGCGCAGGGAGGCACAATCAGTGTGGTAAGTGATTTCGGAACCGGTAGTACCTTTACGGTAAGCCTGCCAGCAGCATAAATAACATAGCAACAACAAACCCTATTCAAAAGCATACTTCTGCTTTACCCCGGGAAAATCAGGGGCTATCAGCTACAGCGCATCCCCCGACAGCAGTCCCGGCTGTACACTACTGCTCCGCCGCAAAGCCAGCACACAATGCCCTCAGCGGGGCACCGTTCCCATCCGGCAGCCCGTCAGCAATAAAACCTGGTTTTCATCCTCTTATGCCTGCCGGGAAATTAACTTTTGTAACTTCATAGCTCCGTATATTGTAATTGTAGTGACATTTGCAGATACTTTATACGGCATAGTTAATCACCGGTGAAGGCGTATAGAAATAACCCTGCAACAACAAATCAACAAAATGAAAAAAGAATTAACATCCGGGCAGCAGGAAGAACTGCTCAGATTACTCAAAGAACGTTTTGAAAAACACATGGAGCGCCATAAAAATATTGAGTGGAGTAAAGTGGAGGCAAGGCTTGTAGCCGCTAAAGCCAAACTATGGGTACTCAACGAAATGGAAACAACAGGGGGCGAGCCGGATATTATAGGCCAGGATAAGAAAACAGGAGAATATATTTTTTGCGACTGCTCCTCCGAAAGCCCCGTCGGCCGCAGAAGTTTTTGTTACGACCGTGCTGCACTCGAATCAAGAAAAGAACATAAGCCAAAGAATAATGCAATAGGCATGGCAGCAGCCATAGGTATCGATATCTTATCAGAAGAACAGTACCGCGAATTGCAGCAATTAGGGATATTTGATACAAAAACATCCAGTTGGGTAAAAACACCAGATGCAATACGGGAACTTGGTGGCGCCATCTTTTGCGACAGGAGGTACGGCCATGTATTTACCTATCACAATGGCGCCGAATCCTATTATGCCGCCAGGGGCTTCCGCGGCTCCCTGAGGGTTTAGGCAATTGCTAAAATATTATATAAATATTTTCCCGAAGTCATTTCCGGTAAGAAAGCACTTTTAGGTATTATATCCGATATATTCAGATACGGTTATATTTCATTGCACGCAAATAAACAAAGCACAATACAGGAATAGTTATAATATTCAGCCTGTTGTATCCGAAGGCGAGTGCAAAATCAAAATGAAGAAAAGCCGATATGCCTCTCAAAGTGCCGCAAGCATAACATTCCTTCCCGGTAATAAAACGAAAAAGGCAAAGCGAAAAATCGCTATGCGCTTTATAATCAATGAACCAGGCCAGTACCAGTGCTGTTAACAAAAATATCCTTACAATATTATTTTTTATATAACAAGTTACCATTGCCATCTCTGAAGCTTCCGGTTATAATCATTATGAAATCTACCAGTGCCCAAATACCACATCCTCCAAGTGTCAGCAACTGTGCTATACCAATACCATTCTTCTTCGTATAAAAGCTATGTATACCTATACCGCCAAGAAAAAAACAAAGCAGCAAAACGGTCAGCCAGTCATATCTTCCGGCTGGAGTTTCCCCAAAACCACTTGTTTCCTGATTCATATTTTTTGTGGGAACGCCACATTTTACACAGATAACAGCTTTATCGTCGATCTGTGCACCGCAGTTAGAACAAAACATAAAGAGTATTTTTATCTAAAGTAACTGCAAAAACCTCTAATGTCAAATAATTATCGCTGTTTTTATAAACAGAGTGTATTCAATTGGGTATATTACCTGTAAGCATGTCAAGGCACGCAAGACTGGCAAAAAATTTGCAGTATAAAGTATACAATCTATAATGTACCAAAACTCTTGAACCATGAAAACAAGCCTTATCGTAAAACACCTGGTTGGTATGGCCATTTTCTTTTCTGCCATCTTTTTGAGTGCAGGCAGTATCAGTTACCTGCCCGGATTAATTTATACCATTATAGGTATAATAATGTTTCTGTTGAATTATACGGTATTACGTGTCGATGCAGGATTGGAGAGCGAGCGTTCGCAGCCCGGGGAAAATGCGAAAAAATGGGATAAAGCCATATTAGGGCTGTCTTTTCTTGTATCCATCGGTATGTATATAACAGCAGGCCTCGATTCAGGCCGTTTTCATTGGTCGCCGCCTTTTCACCCATGTTGGTTGGTGGCAGGGTCCGTACTCACGGTTAGCGGCCAATTGCTTTTCCTGGTAGCGCAAAAGCAAAATAAATTCTTTTCCAGCACAGTGCGTATACAGCAAGAGAGAGGGCATACCGTTTGCGATACCGGGCTTTATAAATGCGTAAGGCACCCCGCTTACTTAGGCTCCGTTATTCAGGTATTAGGCTTGCCTGCATTATTCGGCTCACTTTGGAGCATACTGCCCGTAATGGTAATGATAGTATTACTGGTAGCCCGGACATACAAAGAAGATATAACACTCAAAGAAGAACTGTCCGGATATGCCGATTATACGAATAAAACACGCTACAGGCTTTTGCCTTACATCTGGTAGCTGGAGGAGAAGGATATATAACTAAGGTAACTATATACCAGTTGGGACAAGGAAGTTAAAAAAATAGTCCAAAAAAAGTGGCTTTATTTGTAATAACTATTGATTTACTCTTGCCATTGTTGGATATGTACCAGTATAAAAATGTCCTCCATCTCCTGAAACATCAACCCAAGTTCCACCAGTCATATTCCCTGTATTATTGAAAGTGAATTGACCTGATTGTATAACGGTACTTGAATAATTTAATGTAGTGTCTGTGAATGAAACTATATTGCCCGTTTTACTCCAACTACCAGTAGCATACAGTTGAGCAGGAAAACTAATGCCCGGCCTAGCCCGGATGGAAGCAGATAGCCCGCAGCGTTAGCGAGGACTAGGAGCGTACAGCCGGATACAACTGCCCCGGAATGAACTTCGGTACATGCTACTTTTCCTTTTATCTCCGAAAATAATTGTAACCGCTATCTTTTCCGTATATTGCGTTAACAGTTTTCAAATCGATATTCCAAATATCTTCCGGACAGAAGCCACGTACCCGCTGTTTTCATTCAAATTTATTTTATGGCAAAAACTACTGTAAAAACAGTTGAAACAACCGGCAGCACCGCCGCATTTGTAGCTACAATTACAATAACCGACAAGCAACGGCAGGCAGATTGCCAGGCACTGGTAGAGGCTTTCCGCAAGGGATCCGGCTTTGAGCCTAAAATGTGGGGTACGACCATTATCGGCTTCGGAAGCTATCATTACAAATATGAAAGTGGCAGGGAGGGCGATGCCCCTATGGCCGGGTTCTCGCCCCGCAAATCGGAATTTTCCCTCTATGTAGCCAACTTTGAAGGCAGGGACGAACTACTGGCAAAACTTGGCAAACACAAAACCGCCAAAGCCTGTGTATATATAAAAAATCTGGCAGATATAAATATCGCCGTACTCGAAAAACTGGTAGCCGGTTCGGTGAAGCATTACCGGCAAAAATACCGCTAGCCTGCTGTAAATATTATACAATATATGGGGCTGTCAGCTGCAGTACGCTATTCAACGGCAGTCCCGGCTGTACACTGCTGCTCCGCCACAAAACCCACACACAAATCTTCAGCGGGG
>CAZKPH010000210.1:0-4571 GCA_964554605.1 uncultured Ferruginibacter sp. | reverse complement strand
TTTTATCGGCATTATTAACAAGTTTGGCAAGTATTTAGTTAATTTGTAAAAATTGTACACTATGGCAAAAAATCAGTCCTCCAGGCCTATTCTTACGCAACAATCATATGCTTTTTTGAGAGATTATATTAATAATCCTTCCCCAACCGGGTTTGAGAGCAGCGGACAGAAAATGTGGCTTGATTATGTTAAGCCTTTCACTGATACATTCTTTATCGATCCTTATGGCACAGCCGTAGGTATCATCAATCCGGATGCTCCCTTTAAAGTGGTAATAGAGGCACATGCGGATGAAATAAGCTGGTTCGTGAATTATATTTCACCAGAAGGGTTGATATACTTAAAAAGAAACGGAGGGGTAGACCATCAGATTGCACCTTCGATGCGGGTATTGATACATGGGAAAAAAGGTGCAGTGAAAGCTGTATTCGGCTGGCCGGCTATCCATACCCGTATGGCAGCTGCTGATGCTAAAGAACCGCAACCTAAAGTGGACAATCTGTTTTTAGATTGTGGAGCACGGTCCAAAAAAGAGGTAGAAGCCTTGGGTGTGCATATTGGAGCTGTAGTTACGTACGAAGACGGGTACCAGGAATTGTCTTACGATTTCCTGATCGGCCGGGCATTCGATAACAGAATCGGTGGCTTTATGATTGCCGAGGTGGCCCGGTTATTGAAAGAAAAAAAGAAAAAACTTCCGTATGCTTTATATGTTGTCAATGCCGTGCAGGAAGAAATAGGATTGCGTGGAGCGGAAATGATAGCAAGAAGAATCAAACCCGATATTGCCATTATCACAGATGTTACCCATGATACCTCCACGCCAATGATCAATAAGATTATCCAGGGTGATACAGCTTGCGGAAAAGGCCCTTCGCTAACCTATGGCCCCGCTGTACACAACAAATTACTAGATCTCGTACAGCAGGTAGCAGGCAAAAATAAAATACCCGTGCAGCTACATGCCGTAAGCCGGAGTACCGGTACAGATACGGATTCATTTGCTTACGCCAATGACGGATGCCCTTCCGTATTAATTTCAATTCCCTTAAGGTATATGCATACAACAGTGGAAATGCTCCATAAATCAGATGTGGAGAATACCATTCGCCTCATGTATGAAACTTTATTAACAATAACCCCTAAGACTAATCTGAGTTATTTCAAATAAGCACCAGTACTATTTTCATTAAGGTTTTTTATCAGAGGCCATAATGCCTAATTTTACCACCATGTTCAGCAGGGCTTGCAGGCTATTTGTATTATTATCGGTCATATTCACATCCATATTTGTCTCTACCGTATTGCCAGACGGCTTATTTGAATACACATAAATTTTATCAAAAGCGCCAAATATTTCTGCAACTGACTTGTCTTTGTCAGTTTTCGGTTTTTCCTGTGCCATCATCAAATTGTAGATGCTCTGGATATCCATGAAGAACGATAACGGTGTTTTTTCAATATCAATATTATTGAACCCCGGTACAGATCCTCTTGTATATGCCGCTATACTGTCGGCCAGGCTTTTTGTGCCTGCTATTACAAGGACATCATCACTAAGCGAACGGACAGCCTTCATTTTACCGAATGGTTTATCCTTCTTCTCTGGCCTCACTACATAATTACTGTCAGCATCATTTTGCCTGAGCGTGTCAGTAATAGCAACAGTAGAATCCACTATCACGGCGCTTGAGTCAATAGCAGCTATATCTACCGGCCTCTTCACTATAGTATCTTCTGTTGGTTCTGTTTCAGCCTGTTTCTTTCTGGCAGCTTTTTCCTCCTGTATTTTATCTGTAAGCGCAAGTATTTTTTCTACATTCGTTTTATTGTTAACGCCTGCCGCAAAATATACTGACGGAATAATTTTTTTACCCGTGTCTCCTTTTTCAGGTGCAGTAAAGATTATAAGTCCCTCTCCGGAAAATGCGCTAAAGATGTCATCGGTTGTCAGATCGGCAGGGGCCAGGATATTTTCAAAGTTCGATAAAGATTTGCGTAAGAAAGGCATTTCTTTCAGCGCATTCAGCTCCAAATGAAAAGACATCATCCCTAATACTTTTCCGGGCAGGACATGGCTGGTGAGTTTTTTACTAATTCCATTCACCATAAAATTTTTCATAAAAAGGGCAATACTGTCTTCGAGTATAGCAGTACTCTGCATTGATATCTTGCCATTATCAAATCGGATAGTAGCAACGGTAGACCTGCCTTTGCTCTTCTTACCAAGAAGTCCTCCCGGCGGCAACGGCAGCGGAGATTTGATTCCTGCTTTTGAAAAACTCTTTAAAAGGTCCATACTGGTTTTTTCTTTGCTCCAGATAGTAATATCTGCATCCTTGTTGGCAGCAGACAAAAAGCTGTTGTCAACATCAAAAAAATCGGTAGCATAGCCTTTTAATACCTGCTTGGCTTTATTGATTGCCAGTTGTGTATAATTGATCTTTTTTGTGTTTTTTGCCTGCTCGTCGTTTTCAAACAACTTACTCCATTTATTTTTTTCAGGTTCTTTAGCCTTTACATATACAAATATTGTGTCCGTCCACACAAGTGCAGAACTGTCTTGTATGTTGGAAGCGAGATAGCAATTGGGCTGGTAGCGTATGATTTTTGCACCGGGAGGCCTGTTTTTTTTAAACAAAGCTGTGTCAGAAACGCTGCCGATTATTATGCTATATCCTGTACTATCATAAGCAAATTGCTTGTTCGAAATCACCCAGAAGTCTTTGCCCAGGTTAATGCCACCAGCAAATGGGGGCTGCATCAATGACGTGAGGAAATCTTTCTTTTTCCCCGGCATTTTCATTTTTCCCGGGGGGATTTGTGTAATCAGTTCAGCAATATTGATCTTCCTGATCATAACCGGCAGGTTGATCTTTACAACAGTGCTGGCATCTTTCGGTATATGTTTATTAATAGTGGAAGTCTGCGCATTTGCTATAGTACCGGCCAGGCAAAAAAAGTACAGTGCAATAATATTTTTTTTCATGATTAGGTATGTGGTATAATAAAAATACAGTTATCGTTGATAGAATATTTCCAAGTGTACAAATGTATGGCATTCTGCTTATCTATGGGCTTTCGGCATTAGTTGTTTTCTCATCTGGGTATCGGGCTTTCGCTGCTACTCCTCGCCACAGCCTTCGGCTGTTTGCTGCGGGGTATACGCTCAATCCCGCAGCCCGTCAGCCATTTATCATTGCCTGGCATAAAAATGGCAAAGGCGCTGCAAAGAAATGCAACGCCTTTTATGGTGCTTGTTTGCGAAAAAGAGGCAAATGGAAAGTATCAGGCATATTGCCTTCTGAAAGAGAATCGCTTTTTGTTTCTGCGGATATTCCACATATCATTAGCCGTAAATACTTTTGGCTGTTCAGCTACAAGTGTTTCAGTTGTTACCGCAGTAAGTTTCTTTGTTTCTGTTTGTGTAAGATTTGCAAACAGGGTAGTGCTTTGTGTGTTCATTTTTATAAGTTTTAATTATGTTTTAGTTTGATAACACAAAGATATATGACACTTAGTACTATGCAAAACAAAGTAGTGTGCAATAATGCAATATTATTCAATGGTTAATACCACAAATGGAGTATAATTTATTAATTTAAAATAAATAATAAATAACAAATAATAATAAATTATAAAAATATTTTAATTTAATGAATGGTGTTTAATATGGATGAACGGTATATTGATAGCAATTACATAGCTTAAAAAGCCATTTTTCATAAAAAAAGCTGATGTACTTCCGATATGTCCAACCGGGTACATCAGCTGATGATATAACAGGCGCCTTGTTTCTTTATTTGTTTATTCCTTCCAGGTTATTCATGAAATAATCTGTTACTTTCTTATAAAGATGTAGCCTGTCTTTGCCAACAACATTGTGCTCATGCCCGGGATAGATCATATAATCCACTTGAACTCCTTTATCGATACAGGCTCTCACAAAATTCACGGAATGTTGTTGTACTACTGTGCCGTCTTGTAATCCATGTATTAGCAACAAATTCCCTTTTAATTTATCTGCCTGGCTTATCAGGTCGGTAGCCGCATAACCCTCCGGGTTTTCCTGTGGGGTATCCATATATCTTTCCGTATACATTATTTCATAATACTTCCAGTTCATTACCGGGCCACCAGCCACTGCAGCTTTAAATATTCCCGGGTGGTGTATCATAAAGTCAGTTGTCATGAATCCTCCGAAACTCCATCCAAAGAGTCCCATATTCTTCTTATCGGCATATCTTAACGAATGTAAGAAACGCACACCCGTCATCATATCTTCCATCTGTACGTCACCAAACTTTCGGAACATACTCTGTTCAAAATCCCGCCCCCTGTTGTCGCTTCCTCTCGTATCAATTGTGAAAACTATACATCCGTGTTCTGCCAGGTATTGAAACCAATAATCACCTGCACCGCCGTTCCATGCATTTAAAACCAATTGCGCATGAGGGCCGCCATACCAGTATACAATAACCGGGTAGGTATTGCTGCTGTCAAAATTGGCCGGCTTATACATACGGCAGTAAAGGTCATTCCCGGCTTCATTCCTGAGCGTGAAAATATTG
>CAZKPH010000209.1:0-4625 GCA_964554605.1 uncultured Ferruginibacter sp. | reverse complement strand
CCGGACTGGCTTCCGATTATAATATACTGAACTGTTCCAATTCATCTACAATTGGGATATTGAATACAACCGACCAAACATTTAACAACTGGCAAACGAATAGCGGTGGGGATGGCCATAGTTTTACAGCGGAATATATTCCCTTTACTTCTGTCGCAACTGGGGATTTGCATATTAATATTGCTGACGCATCGCTTATTACAAATGGGTATATTAGTTATATTGAAAGCCAGGGGACTACTGTTTCCGTGACGGACGATTATGACAGCCAGAGCCGTCCCGGCCCTGCCGGGTCGGTAAGAAATGGGTCATTAGCTCCGGATATTGGCGCCGATGAAGTGGATCTTACCTATACTTCTGGAAATATCTGGAAGGGAAAACTATCTACTGACTGGAATACGGCTGCAAACTGGACTTATGGCATCCCGACAAGTAATATCGATGCTATCATAGCTGTAGGCTACACGCTTAATTACCCAATGATAAGTACAGCCGGGAATAATGTTAAAAGTATCAGGTTAAGCCCGGGAACTTCTTTGGGCATAGCTTCCTCCGGCAAGCTAAATGTATATGGTTCACTAACAAATAATGGTACGCTAAGTAACAATGGTGAATTGGAATTTAACGGGTCTCTTTCGCAAACAATATCCGGTACCGGCCTATTTGGTGCCATGAGTAATTTTACAATCAATAAATCTGCTGATACGCTTCATATACAGAGTTCAATTGCTATAAAAGATACTTTGAAATTAACAGGTGGGGAATGTGAAATCAATGATGCATATATCAGCCTTCTGTCTGATGCCGCCGGAACAGCCAGGGTTGCCCCGGTTACCGGTGATGGATTTTCATATAAAGGATCTGGTAATTTTATCGTTCACCGCTATCTTCCTGCGAAAAGGGCGTGGCGGCTTTTGGCAGCCCCTTTGAAGCCCGGAGCTGGCACACATACTATTGCTGAAGCATGGCAGGAGAGAAGTACAGGGCTGGACTACAGTTCGGCCTCTGCTACATCCCTTTCCATAGCGGCTGATACTACTACTGCTGGGTTTGCCACACAAATAACCGGTGGCTCTGTTGCCAATGGTTTTGATCAAAGCCCGAATAATTCAGCATCAATAAAATACCTGAGCGGCAATTCCTGGCTCGTGCCTGCCAATACCAATAACACCTCAGTCAATAGCCAGGAAGGCTGGATGCTTTTTGTGCGGGGCGACAGGAAAAATTACGGGCAGATAACCAATCAGTACAAGTCGCCGACAATGACGACACTGCGGCCAAGGGGGCAATTGTTTACAGGGTATAAAACTGTTACCGGCACAGGAATGACCGTTGTAGGAAATCCTTATGCATCAGCTATAGATTTTCATTCGGCTGTTAAGACAGGCGATGTTGCAGATGCTTATTATCTGTGGGACCCGCAACTGGGAGGTGCCTATGGCGTAGGCTCTTTTGTCGCATTATCCTGGAATGGTACTACCGGACAGTACGACAGGTCTGTTGCCGGAAGCAATATTGATAACAGGTATATCCCGTCGGGAGCAGCCATGTTAGCCGATTTTGGTACCGGAGGAACTTTGACGTTTGCCGAAACGGATAAAACGGCATCCTCAACAACGGTAGCATTCCGCCCTGCAAAGGCCTTGCGTACCAGCCTTATCTCAGTTGAAGCAGACGGCAGCACATTCATATCTGACGGAAATATTGTACTGTTTGGTAATGAATATAGTAATAAAGTTACCAGAGAGGATGTTATTAAAATATCCAATTTTGCCGAGAACCTTAGCCTCAGGCGGGATGGAAAACTATTAGCTGTTGAAAAAAGGAATTATCCCCGGTACATTGATACGCTTTATTACAGTTGGGGATCGATGAAGTTTAGAAAATACAGGCTGGAGATCATTGCTAACGGATTGCAACAGGATTGGATAGACGCATTACTGAGGGATAAATACCTGGGAGATTCGCTTGCGCTTGATTTGGCCGATACTTCCGGATATGATTTTTCGCTGACTTCCGATCCGGCTTCCTATGTAACCAACCGGATGGAACTGTTGCTGAAATATAACCCTCCCGTTGTGTCAGGCCTGGCGGCTGTGCAAAAGAAAGGTGACGTTTATCTTACATGGAATGTGACTGAACAGCGGAATATCGATTGGTATTATATTCAGCGTTCCGAAAATAATAAGGGCTTTATAACATTGGACTCTGTTGCAGCAATATCTGCTGTTGATGGAAGAATGGCCTATAAATGGGTTGATAATGGCCCTTTGCCATCATCCTATACTTACCGTGTCATGATGGTGAGCAAAGGCGGCGGTAGTATTGCATACAGCAATGTAGCAGATATCAGGCTATTGCATTTTTCTGAAGGCTTTTATGTGATTAATAATCCTGTTGCCGGGAAAGATATTCAGTTGCAATTCAATACACTTGCCGCAGGTTCATGCAGGCTTGATATTTTTGAACAGAATGGTAAAAATATTTATAACGGCATAATAAGCCTCACCGGTGACCCACAAACCTTAACACTTCATTTACGGGCCCAGCCTGCTGCCGGTTTATACCGGGTTCGGGCTTTGGATGCAGCGGGGAATATTTATACAAAGGGATTTGTAATTCGTTGAAAATTACAATTTTCTCTGCTTGCTTTTTCTTTTTTCATGATGAAAAAAATGCTGAAAAAATATGGGAACGATTGCGTAAAAAAACGATTCCCAGAGTGTTGTTAAATGCAGTTTTTCCCATACAAAAAGTAACTTAGTATTGGCTTTTCGAACTGATTGCTATGTATGATATCCATGAAAAAAGTTTCGTTTCTTTTTGCTTACCCATTATACTAATATGAAGAAAACATTGTCATACGCAGTCATTTTTATAGTGTCGGCAATTTTTTTCATACCGATAGGTGTAAAGGGTCAGGTTATAGTAGAAACTTTTGAAGAAACCGCCTGGACTACAGCCACGCAACTTACTAATACTTCCAGCCAGACATTAAGTTATAATATTGCTTCTTCTACTTCCACCAATCAGACCATTAGTACCAATACAGGTAATTCCTCAAGCAATACGGTTACTACTACTACCAATGCACAACAATCTTCCGGGAACTGGACATGGGCTTATTCCAAAGCTTCCATTTTTACAGCAACGAATTCCGCCAGCCGGATACATTCCCAGAAAAAATCATTTGCGATGTCGGGGTCTTCTAGTTTTTTAATAACGCCGATTATTTCCGGAGGAATAAGTTCACTTAGCTTTTGGGCAATTCTTACCTCATCATCCAGTTCAGGTGGTTTTATCGTTGGTATCAATACTAATACGGCACTCGCATATCCTACTACCGGTAGTGTCTGTACATCCGGAACCAATTCAACGTTGAATACCGACTGGCTTTTCAACTCTTCTACATTCAGTATTACCAACGGGCTTGCTTCATTCTCATACAGCTATACGGGTACATACACCGGCGACGTACGTGTTGCCCTCTTCAATTTTACTGCGCAAACCTGTATGATAGATGATATTGTGATTTTCCCGGCTTCTGCAACTTTGCCGAATCCTTCGGCTGTGAGTTTTACTACACCTTCGACAGCTTGCCAGACAGACCGCTTGACTATCAGTTGGACAGGCCCTTCCGGCTATAGCGGTACAAATAATACGATACTTGCATTTCTGAAACAGGGGAGTGGTATTACTATTGGCACTCCTACCTATGCACCGTCATACTATACTGCCAGCACTGCATACTCAGGCGGCACAGCCTATCAGGGCGATGCCGGAGCTTATTGTATATATAATGGGGATGGTACGGATGGTGCCGGTGGTCACAGTGGCCTTACTGTAACGGGTTTATCTGCCAATACTACTTACTACCTGTTGCTTTTTAATGTATTGGATGGCGGGCCAACTTATTCTACCGGGGTTAGTAGTAATGTTACTACCTTAAAGGTGCTTGCAGAACCATCCACCCAGCCTACAGCATTTGTACAAGGGGCTGTTACCACTTCTGCAATTCCACTAAGCTGGACGGCAGCTACCGGGTCCCAGCTTCCCGACGGATACCTTGTTCAGGCATCAGCATCGGCTACGCCTGCAGAACCTGTTGATGGCACTGATATGTCCAGCCAGTCAAATATTTCCGGAGGCACAGCCAATGTAAAAGTTGCCGGGACTTCCAGCAATACAATTACCGGCTATACTGCTGGTACAATGTATTATTTCAGGATCAATTCCTATACAAACAGTAATGTCTGCATCGATTATAAAAATGCATCTTCTTCCACGCCTGTTGCCGGGCCATCCATTAATGTGGCTACTTTGCCAAATGTTGCAACGGGATTGGGGTTATCTATTTCTTCTGGTACCGGAAGCATAAGCTGGGCCGCTGCGTCGGGGTATAGCAATGCCAATCATACAACGCTGGTTTTTGTAAAAGCAGGGTCTGCCATAACTATCGGGACACCTACAGCAGACCCTTCCGGGTATACTGCCAATAGTGCGCTCGGATCCGGTACGGCTTATCTGGGTGATGCTGCTGCTTATTGTGTATATAACGGTGATGGTACTTCAGCGTCTGTTACAGGCTTGTCTGCCGGTACCACTTATTATGTACTGATACTAAC
>CAZKPH010000208.1:0-4628 GCA_964554605.1 uncultured Ferruginibacter sp. | reverse complement strand
AGACAAACTGATTATATTTGCCCTCGCATTTGCCTATAAACACTATATTCAATCTACAATTATATGAATTACAAACGCATTAATAACATTACAGGATGGGCCATATTTTTAATTGCTTCATTTGTATATGTAAAAACGATGGAAGCCACCGGCAGTCTTTGGGATTGCGGAGAATTTGCTTCCTGTGCCTATAAATTACAACTACCGCATCCTCCCGGCGCCCCATTGTTTGTACTAATTGCCAGGCTTTTTATGGCTCCATTTGACCCTCATCATGCAGCCACCGGAGTGAACTTTATGAGCGCCATTGCTAGTGCATTTACAATTTTGTTTCTTTTCTGGAGTATAACGCATTTTGCAAAAAAAATATTAATTAAAGGCAACAACGAAATTTCCGGCGAACAGACATTTTCTATCATGGCTGCCGGCGTAGTAGGCGCCCTTGCGTATACTTTCTCTGACTCTTTCTGGTATAGTGCCGTAGAAAGCGAGGTCTATGCAATGTCGTCTTTCTTCACTGCAATTGTTGCCTGGGGCATATTGAAATGGGAAGATGCTGTTACGGAAGAACAAAAAGCTGGTATCAATGGCCACTTTACCGGAGCAGACAGATGGCTGATCCTTATCTTTTACCTGATCGGGATGTCTGTCGGCGTACATTTGTTGAGTCTGCTGACAGTCCCGGCCATTGTTATGGTTTATTACTTTAAACGTTACAAGGTAACGAAGTGGGGATCCGTCTTTGCTTTCCTGATCGGATGCATTGTTACTGGCATAATCCAAATTGCAGTGATCCAATGGACCATAAAAGGAGCCGGTAAATTCGATATAGTATTTGTCAACGATTTTGGCTTACCGTTTTTCAGTGGTTTTGCATTCTTCTTTGTGCTGCTGGGTATCTTTATATTTTTGGGGCTGCGTATCGCAAAAAAGAACAACTGGAATTTTCTACGGCTTGGCCTTTGGATATTTACATTTATGCTACTGGGTTACTCTACTTATCTTTCCACACTTATCCGTTCCAACGCAGACCCTGCGGTAGATATGTATAATGTAGATAATCCCGTAAACCTTGTAGGTTATCTTTCCAGGGAACAATACGGTGATTCTCCTTTAGCATGGGGACAGGATTTCACTGCCGAGATACAGGATTCTGAAACCGAAGACACCTATATAAAAAGTAATGGCAAGTATGAGAAAAAAGGACGTAAGGTAAAATATATTTTTGCAGATGAAGACCAACATTTCTTTCCCAGGATGTGGGACCAAAGCAATGACCAAGGACATGCCGATTACTACGCTGCTTTTGCCGGCATAATTAAAGACCCAAAGACAGGGGAATGGACAGGGAAACCAACCATGGGGGACAATATCAACTTTTTCCTGCAATATCAGGCAGGATGGATGTACTGGCGCTATTTCTTCTGGAATTTCATTGGCAAACAAAACGATATTCAGGGTGTAAACATGGCTGATGTGAGAGATGGGAACTGGCTTAGCGGTGTATCTTTCTGGGACAACGCCCGACTGGGCAACCAGGAATATATGCCTGACAGCATGAAACATAATA
The DNA here is from genome assembly GCA_964554605.1 of uncultured Ferruginibacter sp. Taxonomy (GTDB): domain Bacteria; phylum Bacteroidota; class Bacteroidia; order Chitinophagales; family Chitinophagaceae; genus Ferruginibacter. Next base: position 3,058 of record CAZKPH010000208.1, on the reverse strand, counting down.
AAGCCAATAATAAATTATTTGCCCTTCCATTTATACTAGGATTGCTTGGCCTTGCTTATCAATTCATGAAAGATAAAAAAGACACATTGATCGTAGGGTTTTTGTTCTTCTTTACCGGATTTGCAATAGCCATATACCTTAACATGCCAGGTAATCAACCCAGGGAAAGAGACTATGCTTTTGCAGGGTCTTTCTATGCATATGCATTCTGGATCGGATTAGGAGTTCTCTATGTTAAAGAATTATTGACAAAATTCATGAACAGCAAAATTGCCAATTATGCTGCAGCCGTAATCTGTACGCTGGCTGTACCTGTATTGATGGCAAATCAGGAATGGGACGATCATGACCGGAGCAATAAAACACTCGCCCGAGACCTCGCTATAGATTACCTGGAAAGTTGCCCTCAAAATGCAGTTCTCGTATCATTCGGGGACAATGATACCTATCCTCTCTGGTATGCCCAGGAAGTGGAAGGAATCAGGAGAGATGTAAGAGTAATAAACTCCAGCCTGTTAGGTACAGACTGGTATATAAACCAATTGAGATATAAAGTAAATCAGAGTGACCCGATAGACCCTATCTGGTCACCCGATCAAATAGAAGGGGCTAAAAGAGATGTCATCTATAATGCACCAATTAGCGGGGTTGATCCTAACCAGTATATGGATCTTTACACTATGATGAAGGATTATGCCGGCAGCGATGAAAGTTCAAAAATGGCGCAGGCCCGGGATGGCAGTTTCCTTAATGTTTACCCTACAAAAAAAGTTACAGTACCTGTTGATATTAATTTCGTTAAACAAAATGGCACTGTGATGCCCGGAGACAGCGTAGTTTCCGAACTCAGATTTGAAATCCCGAAATCAGCATTGCTTAAAAATGATATTGCTGTCCTGAATGTGATTGCCGCCAATAGATGGAAACGCCCTATATGTTTTACTTCACAAAGGCTGGGGCTCGGATTCGATAATTATCTTCGCCAGGATGGAATGATTTACCGGCTTGTCCCTGTGCTAAACAGTGCAGTAAACAGCGATTGGGTTATAGATAAAATGATGAACAAATTTGCATTTGGGAATTGTGATAAACCCGGTGTATATTTTGATGAAGAAAATCGCCGCCACCTCAACTCTATCCGCCTTGCCTATGCAGAAATTGCCAATGACCTTGTGAATGTCGGCAAATTGGCTGACGCAAAAAGACTACTGGAAAAATGTGATAAGAATATGCTCGACGAAAATTTCAGTTACGGCATGGTATCCCGCTACCAGCAACACGATTATATATCTTTGCAATTTCTACAGGCCTGCTATAGGGCTGAAGCTATTGAACTGGCAGCGAAAGTCAGTAAAAGCCTTCGAAAAGACCTTGACCAGCAGATGAACTATTATTCCAACCTAAATGAGAACCAGCAAGATGCCTTAAAAAGCAATGAAATTGACCAGGCAGGCTATTTGCTCAACACATTAAAGCAAATGGAAGAACATTTCAAAGCAGAAAATACCAATGCAAAGGATTCCGTAGCAGCAAAACCTGCTACAACCGGCAAACAAAAATAATCCACTTACCATTTTTTACAAAAAGACTGCTCCATAGGCAGTCTTTTTTATTTGTGCAGTATATATCCGGTCAGAATTTGTAACCAAAAGAAACCTGGCCGTAATATGGAAGAAAAAATCCATCACCAAAGACAGGAGTTATCCCGGCTCTGAAAACAAAACCGCCATTCAACGGCTGCATTCTGTATCCAAAATTGAGATGCCCGAATGAAGAATTAAAATTACCGGTATAAGTATCACTAATAGCAATGGCCGTATACCCGGCCCCGAGTTCGAAATAATTTTTTTTATCCTTTCCCAACAAATAGTTTACACCAAATGGAAATGTTACAGCAGTAGTCCTGCCCAATACATCATCTATAACGAATCCGCCTACACCTATCCTCCCGCCAAAACCATCATTTTTTTTTGCAAATCGAAACTCGTAATTAACGGAAGCAAGCCCTGGCCCACCCAATTCGAAAAAAAGGACATGTGCCTGAGAAAAAATCTTCGTTGAAAAAAACACCAGGATAAAGGCTATAATGGTTTTTCTAATCATAGTATACATTTGATAATGTAAATAAAATAAAAGTCAGACAATATTGACTTCCCGTTCCAGTCCCACCCCGAATTTGGTGCTAACACTTGAAATGACCTTATCGCTAAAAGAAAGTATTTCCCTGCCAGAGGCATTGCCGTAATTGACCAATACCAATGCTTGTTTAGGATGGCAACCTACATTTTTTTCCTTTACGCCTTTCCATCCACATTGTTCTATAAGCCAGCCGGCAGCTAATTTAATATATCCTTCTTTTGCAGGATACCCGACAATAGAAGGATAGGCCGATTGCAATTCTTTGAATTTTATTTCCGTGACAACGGGATTTTTAAAAAAACTACCGGCATTCCCTGTAACTGCTGGATCGGGAAGTTTACTTTTGCGAATATTGATAACTGCCTGAGAAATTACCGCTACACTAAGCTTTTCGGCTCCCATACGTTCTATTTCCTTATCAATGGCTCCATAGGATGTATTAAAAATGGGATCTTTTCGTAACCGATAGGTTACATTTAGAATTATGAACTGCCCTTTCTTACTGTTTTTGAAAATACTTTCTCTATATCCAAAAGCACAGTCTTCCAATGAAAATACTACCCTTGAGCGATCTTGCAAATGGTATGCTTCCAGTTCATGAAATACATCTTTAATCTCCACACCATACGCACCAATATTCTGAATTGGCGATGCTCCGACATTTCCGGGAATAAAAGAAAGATTTTCGACCCCACCCCAATTATTATTTACACAATGCTGAACAAATTGATGCCAGTTCTCTCCTGCCCCAGCCCGTATATACACAAAATCTTCATCCTCACTAAGCCTTTCCATACCCGGAATATTATTTTTCAAGACAATACCGTCAAAATCTCCTGTAAGCAATATATTACTACCCCCACCTAATATCAATCTTTTCCCGGGAATTTTATTTTTACAATCATTGACAATTTCAGAC
>CAZKPH010000207.1:0-4630 GCA_964554605.1 uncultured Ferruginibacter sp. | reverse complement strand
GTGATCTGGCTGGGACTCGAACCCAGGGCCCATACATTAAAAGTGTATTGCTCTACCAACTGAGCTACCAAATCATCTTCCGTTTTTAAACGGGAGTGCAAAAATAAGGTAAATTGATGTTGTGCCAAATTTTTTTACTAAAGTTTTTCCCAATTTATTCCCCAATTTTTTTTCAGATTGTTAGCCAACAGCCGATTATCTAACTTACTTTTGCTTATATAATATTTTTTATGGACAGTTTCTTTAAAGATAAAGTGGTTGCCATTACCGGTGGTAGCAATGGTATTGGCAAAGCCCTGATTGATATCCTTGTCCCGCTGGGCGCTAAAGTGGCTACCTGCAGCCGCAAACAGGACAAGATGTACAACCTGCAAAAACAGTATTCCAATTATATGATCCACACAATGGTGGCTGATGTAAGCCGGTACGACGATTGTAAACATTTTATTAATTCTACCATCAAAACTTTCGGCGGCATTGATATCCTTATTAATAATGCAGGTGTATCGATGCGATCTTTGCTGAAGGATGCGGATATTGAAGTTATCAACAAAGTGATGGATATAAATTTTTTCGGTTCGGTGTACTGTACCAAACTTGCCCTGGATGCAATTATTGAAAGAAAGGGCACTATAGTGGGTGTTTCTTCTATCGCCGGGTTCAGAGGCCTGCCGGGAAGAACGGGCTACTCGGCTTCTAAATTTGCCGTTAATGGTTTTTTCGAAACGCTTAGGGTGGAGGTTATGGACACGGGCACAAATGTAATGTGGGTATGCCCGGGATTTACCAGTAGCAATATACGTAATGCAGCTCTCAATGAAAAGGGCGACGAACAGGGAGAAAGCCCTATGGACGAGAAAAAAATGATGACAGCCCATGAAACAGCACGGCATATCCTGAAAGCTATTGAGAAAAGGAAAAGAACGCTTGTGCTAACTTTCATGGGCAGACGAACCATATTCCTTACAAAATTTTTTCCCCGGCTTACGGACAGGCTGATCAGGAGATTTTATTTTAAAAACGGGAAACTTATAAAATAGTCCATAAATATTTTTATCATTGGCCTTAGTTACACTTACATCTGATATCGGCGGACAGGACTTCCTTGTCGGTGCTGTTAAAGGACAGTTGTTAAGTACAACTGACGGGATAACTATCATTGATATCACGCACGAACTCTCCCCTTTCAACTTTCCGCAGGCTGCCTATGTCTGCCGGAATACTGTAAGGAATTTCCCGCAGGGTACTTTCCACCTGGCTTTTATCAATCTTTTTGATGAAAGGCCGGAGCACTTGCTGCTGGCGGAACATAACGGACATTATATCGGCTGCGCCGATAACGGAATCATTACCATGATCCTTGAAGAAGTGCCCCAGAAAATCATAGCCCTGCCCCTGGACAAATCCCAACCGAAGAGCGCACTTTACTGCGCCGCCGTTTTTGGCCAGGCTTTCCGGAAAATAATGGAAGGCGCCTCACTGGATAATATCGGCGACCCCGGGGTTTCTATCCGTGTCAAAAACCCTCTGCGGCCGCTTTTGGGCAATAACTGGATCGAAGGACAAATTATTTTTATAGATAACTACGAAAATGTAATTGTAAATATTACCAAAGAAGAATTTGAAGAACAAAGGAAAGGGAGAAGCTTCAAGATCGTTTTCCGCAGGGATGAGATTATAGAAAAAATCAGTGAAACCTATGCAGATGTACCGCTGGGCGAAAAACTGGCTATATTCAACTCTGCCAATTACCTGGAAATTGCTATCAACAAGGGTAATGCCTCCAGCCTTTTTGGGCTTCAGGGTTTTTCTGAGAGCCAGCACCAGAGCCACTCTCAGTATATAAACAACAGGCTTTTTTACCAGACCGTGAAGGTTTTCTTTGAATAATACCTGCTTCTTTAACTATTAAAAAAGAATCCGCTATCAGCCGGGAATATATAAATAACACAGACCTGGAGCTTATAGAAGCTTATCGCCGGGAGGGCGGAATGAACTATATTGGCACTCTCTACCTGCGCTATACGGACATGATATATGGGGTGTGCCTGAAATACCTTAAAGATGCCGAACTTTGCAAAGATGCTACTATGGATATTTTTGAGCTGCTGCCTTCCAAATTAGAAAAATACACGATAGAGAATTTCAAAGGGTGGCTGCTGGTACTGGCAAAGAACCACTGCATGATGATTCTCAGGAAGAAACGTATAATAATAACAGATTCTGACAGCCTTGTTATGTATTCCGATAACAAACTGCATCTTGAAAACGATATACTGGAAAAAGAAGCAAACCTGAAAAAACTGGAAGACTGCCTGCAGGCACTTGATGGCAACCAGAAAAAAAGTATAGAATTGTTTTTCCTTGAGAAGAAATGCTATAATGAAATAGCTGCTATTACAGGTTACGAATGGAATAAAGTAAGAAGCTATATCCAGAATGGAAAAAGGAACCTGAAACTTTGCCTCGATGAAAAACAAATGGCATTTGATTAAATATTCGATCAATGGAGAATGATGGTAAAAAAAGGGCTTATACTTTTGCCGACATTGAAAAATATGTTTCGGGCAAAATGAATACAGCCGAAATGCACGAACTGGAAAAAGCTGCTCTGGAAGACCCTTTGCTTGATGAGGCATTGGATGGGTACCGGAATGCTTTCCAGCCGGGCAAACCTGATATCCTCAAAAAAAACCTTGCTGCTGTTAATTCCAAAATAGCACAACGAATGACAACCAGTGGTGCCAGCCGAAATGATTTATGGTTCCGGATAGCTGCGGCAGTACTGGTTATCTTAATCTGCGGTTACCTTTTTAAGGTCTTTATAAAAGACCACCCTACCCCAACAGCCCTACCTGTAGCACAGGATATCTCCAAAGTGGTTAAGGATAAAACTGCCATCGCCGATTCTGTTAGTACAGGCGCCGGTTTAATAAAGAATAATACAAGCGGGGGCAAAGAAATACATACGTCACCGGCAGCGGCTCAAAAAGATAATATTTCCGGCACTACTATCGGCAAAAATAATCCTGCAACACAGAACACAACTAATAATCCGCCTTCTACAGACGGGAATAGTTACAGTTATTCTTCAAACTTACCGGCACCGGCAAATATCAACCATGAAATAACCCCGGTAAACAGGAGCAATAAATTTATTAAAAAGGAAAAAACATTAGCCAGTAATGATGCATACAGCAATAACCGCATGGCAATGATGTATTTCAGGGGAAAAGTCACCGATAACAAAGGAATACCGATAAGCTACACAACGGTTATCATTAATAGCAGGAAACAATCCAGAACCGATGCTCTTGGATATTTCAACTTGCCTTATCCCGACTCGGCTGTCAACCTTACTTTCATTGCAGCTAATTATACTTCGAAAGAAATAAGAATGATTGCCGGCGAATATAAAAAAATCATCCTCGAAACCAGCCGCGTTAATTTCATCCAGAATAAAAATGTAAACAGTGCTGCCGAAGTAAGAGTTATTAATAAGAATGCTGCCGAACCCAAAGATGGCTGGCAAAAATACCTGCAATACCTTACCAGCCAGGTTTCTAACTCTGTCTATGATACCGGTGAAAAAGTTACCGGGGAGATTATCGTTGATTTCTGGATTGACCAGGACGGAGAACCCGGCAATTTTACATTTGAGAAAACAATTAGCGAAGATGTTGAAAGCGCTATACGCGACCTTATCATTAATGGCCCGGAATGGAAACTCTCCTACCCGGGTTCCGTGGCCGGATCGGTTTCCCTCTATATCAAATTCTGATCTTGCTCCAATAGCAAAACATTCCGCCAAAAAGGCACAAAGAATATTATTTTCATTACATTTGAAATTATTAATATTTAAAAAAACACCATTTAAGAAAATATCATTTTCTTCGACAGAGTTATGAAAAAGATTACACTGATTATTGCTGCTTCTCTTACACTGAATTGTTGTCTGCTGGCGCAAAAGAAAATTGCGATTACCGGCGGGTTGAATTACGGGACTGCCAGGGTGTATTATTCAGATGAAAGAGAAACTTTTAATACAAAACAACCTTCTTCTTACAAGCCCGGCTTTGGCCTGGGCATAGTACTTGACTGTCCTTTCGACGGCCCACTGCATTTTATGCCTTCCTTCCTGTATAACGTCCGTGGCTATAAATACAGCCCTCTTGCAGGCGATACCGCCACTTTCGATAATACCATCCATTATTTTGATGTAGTGCCTGCCCTGGCGCTGAAACTTGCCCGTACCGGAAAAGCATCCATATATGTTTCTGCCGGCCCGCATATAGGCTTTGCTATTACCGGAAAAGAGAAAATAACCCGAAAAAGCGGAGTAACTGATTCTCACAATATGACATTTAGCTTTAATGGAGAATACGGCATTTTTGACCTGGGTGTTGCCGGCGGCCTTGGTATTAACGTTAAAAGATATATCATCGAAGCCGGCTACATGCTGGGTTTTGCCAATATCAATAACAATGTAGACCTGGATTATCGTAATATTCGCAACAGGACATTTACCCTGCGTTTCGGATATATCATTAAATAAATGCTGCGAAAACTATCTCTGGCTGAGTTACTAATTTATATATAAATTTCTGCAGATACCTTTGGCTATAGGTAT
>CAZKPH010000206.1:0-4630 GCA_964554605.1 uncultured Ferruginibacter sp. | reverse complement strand
AATCTCTGATCATGTTTGAAGCCATAACGATAAAAGACATTGCCAAAGCCTTAGGATTATCCACTTCAACCGTCTCCCGAGCCCTGCGAGGTAGTTATGAAATCAGCCCTGAAACTAAAAAAATTGTACTTGAGTATGCCGAAAAGTACCACTATAAGCCCAATCCCATTGCACTTAGCCTGAAAGAAAGAAGGAGCCGGTCTATTGGTGTTGTGGTTTGTGAAATTGCCAATAATTTTTTCTCCCAGGCAATTAATGGCATAGAATCTATCGCATACGACCGTGGTTACCATGTAATTATCACACAGAGCCACGAGTCTTATGAAAGGGAAGTTATCAATGCGCAACATTTATCTTCCCGTTCTGTTGATGGGCTTTTGGTATCACTATCTACGGAGACCGAAAATGTGGAACACTTTAAAGGGCTGAGTGAAAAAGGTTTACCGATTGTTTTTTTCGACAGGGTTACAGATGACATAAATACTCATAAAGTAATTGTAGACAATCAAAAAGGGGCTTTCGAGGCTACAGAACACCTGATCAAATCCGGATTCAAAAAAATTGCCCATCTCACCAGTTCATCCTACCTGTCTATCACAAAGGAAAGGCTGGCGGGTTATAAAGCCGCCCTGGAGAAATATAATATCCCTTTCAACGAAAGTTATGTAAAGTATTGTAATCATGGAGGAATGATCCTGGCGGAAATCGAAGACGCATTAAAAGATTTGATGCGGATGAAACAAAAACCAGATGCCCTGTTTGCTGCCAGCGACAGGGTAACTTTAAGTTGCTTTGCTTCAATAAGGAATATGGGGCTTTCCATTCCAAAAGATATTGCATTGCTTGGCTTTACTAATTCAGGGCTCGTAGAGTTACTGAATCCGTCTCTTACCGCTGTCAGGCAACCTGCCTTTGAAATGGGCCAGGTAGCAACAGAATTGCTTATACAGTTAATTGAAAGCAAACGGCCTGTAACCCAATTTGACACAAAGATCCTCAATACGGATTTACTCATAAGAAATTCTTCAATAAAAGGCACTAAAAAAGGTAAAACATAATTTCGGTACCGATTATCCCTCTCATTTTACATACCATTCATCGGGCTACATTGAGATTTTGAAAATTTAATTTGGCGCATTTTTTGCGCATTATACCTTTTATAATCAAATTGAATCAGCGGGAACGATTGCGTACAATTAATGTAATGTAAATACAGCAGAACGCACCATTTTTCCCTCTTATTTACGGGTATAAAAAATATGTGTGCGTTATAGTCTTTAGACAAACACAAACAAGAAACGATTTAACCGCTATTATATGAGAAAGAATTACTTACAACTCATTCCCAAATTCTGCCGTTTAACTTTTTTACTTTTAGGCTTTACGTTATTAAGCATTAACATGCTGAAAGCTCAACTGGCAACTTACCCGCTAAGGACCGGTGGCTCAAATCCTACTGCTGGTACGGCAAGCCCGGCCCCGGCTACAAGTGCAAACGTTACGGCCGGAGCACTGGTGCAGGGGTCCAGTATGAATACGAGTTATAATAGCAATGGAATCAGAATAAAAACCAGCAGTGTTCCTTGGGCTACATCACCCAACAATGCTTTTGGTTTCAGCATACCGTTGTCACCCAAGACAGGTTATGATATGAATATTAGTGGCATTACAGCAACAATTTATACCAGTGATTTTGATGTGGACGCATCCGGGACATTTTTTACAGTAGTTCCCTATTTTCAAATCGACGGAACCGGACCATGGATGCCCCTCAACGGTGCTGTAGCACAAACTGTAACTGCTTCTACGACTACAATTAATTTTGGGGCTGTAAATGAAACATATTATAGTGGGCATTCGTATGTAATATTCTTCTACATATATTCCACCAGCGGCATTGATGATGCTAAAAATGATTATTTCAGGCTGAATACACTTGTATTTAATGGTACAACTATCCAGCCTACTGCTCAACCTGTTACTGTAAATACTATTTCCGCAACAGCTACAGGCAAATATACCGCTACAGCTACCGGGTCATACTCTTATAGCGGTACTCAATACTATCTCGTTAAACAAAGTGGAATGATCTGGAGTAGTAGTGCTACTGCAATAAATACACTGGATACATCCGCAAAAACAAAAACAACAAATGGAAGTGCCGGAAATATAAATAGTATACTAACCGGGCTTACCGCCGGTACATTGTACTATGTCAAAGCATATATTGTTACACAATTCGGGATCCAATATGGAAGCGTCAAAACATTTACAACAGACCCTCCGTCAATCCCGGTTGTAAATATTTCCCTTAACAATGTACTTTCCAATAAATTAACGGCGAGCGGTTCGATCCCGGATAGCGGTGGTGTTTATATTATTGAAAAAGGATTTATTTATAATACTACTGGCAATCCTCAGATAGGCGGGCCAGGTACAACGCAGGTAAAATATGGAACATCCGGTGCGGCAAATTTTACAGATTTGATAAAGAACCTAAAACCCAACACAAATTATTGCTTTAAAGCTTACGCTAAAAATAGTGTAGGCATTGGTTATAGCAAAGATACCTGCATTACAACAGGCCCTCCGGTGCCCTATCTTACGGCTGTACCCGGCTCTATTGATTTTGGCGAAAATTTCTATAACTCTGATGCCATTACAGTTAGCTATATACTAACCGGAAATGGCCTGCTACCCGCATCTGGCAATATCACCGTTACTTGTCCGGCTCCATTCAAAGTATCTTTACAACCTGGTACAGGTTTCACTAGTAGCTTGTCTATCCCCTATTTTGGAGGAAAACTATCTGCCACTCCTATTTATGTACAATTACCAACTTCTACCTATGGCAGTTGGGGATACAGTAGCATACTTCAGATAACCCATACAGGAGGCGGAGTTACCGCAGCAAATGCCGATGTTGTTATCCTCGCAGGAAGTATTGTACAAGCCCCGGATGAAGTTTCCAATAAAGGAACCGATTTCTGGCTGGGATATGCTTTTGAACAACGAATGAAAAGTAATCCGGGATCAGATAGTGTTGACCTTGTGGTTTACGTTTCGGGAACACCTGGCACTACTGTAACTGTTGAAGCGCCTCTTTTATCAGTTCCCTTTAAAAAGGTGGTAACGATTCCGGCATCAGGTATTGTTTTTGTCGATAATTTTCCTAAAGGAGATCGTACGGACCCCTCCAATGCCGCAAACTTACCCGACACAAGATTATATTTCACAGGAATAACAAACAGAGGTATCCACGTTTATAGTGATGGTAATCCTATTAGTGTCTGGATGTATGACTATGCAACCAATAACTCTGCCGCCGGCGCACTGATCTTCCCTACCAATACATGGAACTCAAATTATACTGTACAAGCCTATGGCAATACAACAAATACAGGACCAGGGAACTCTCTCTTTTATGTTATTGCCATGCAGGACAATACTCCTGTATACTTTACGCCTTCGGCAAATATTATAGATTCAATAACCTGTTCTACATTTTCAACCAGCGGTACGGACGTACCGGCAAATATTAAGTACCAGGCAGGTACCAAGTATACCATTTACCTTAATAAAGGGCAGGTATTTAATGCGCTTGGCGCAATAGATGCTTCCGGTTTTGGATTGGACCTGAGTGGTACAACAATCAATACGGATTGCGATAAAAAAATTGCTGTATTCGGAGGTAATGGAAGATGTTTAGTGAAAACGCCTTCATTATGTACCAATGCATCGCAAGGGTCAGACAACCTTGTACAACAAATGATCCCGAGTGTTGCCTGGGACACAAAGTATTTTACAGTTCCTACCAAGTCGATGGAACATAATTTGTTCAGGATATATGTAAGAAACAGTACAACAAAAGTTTGGGTAAACGACACTACCCATTCCAAAACAGGTGCGCAACTTGCCAATTCCGGCACTATAATAACCGGCACAACATTCAATGGCGTATATCAATATCATAGTTTTGGTGCAGGGTTGGGTGGCTACTACGCATTGGAAACAAGCTGGCCAATGCTGGTGGAAAGCGATGACCCTATCAGTATAACGCAGTTCATCATCACTAATTCTTGTACACCTTCTGTCTCTGCCACTGGGCTGAATGGAACAGGCGATCCTGAAATGATTATCCTTACAGGAGCGCAACAAGCTATCAATAATGTAACTGTTTATTCTCCTACTATTAAAGATGGCGAAAAAGGAGGGGCATATATAAATGTCATTATCCCTACTTCCGGTATCAGTACTTTTAAATTTGATAATCTTGTATCTGTGGATACAGGAAGCAATAGCTTTAGCGGAACTGCATATGCCTCTGCAGCGCTGATTCCTATTGCCAATGCATTTAAGCCATTCCCAGCCAATCCTAATTATTCCTATGCCAGATTTCATGTCGGCGACGGAACCGTTGGTGCAATCCATACCATGAGTTCTTCTGCCGGTTTTAATGGTATCGCTTATGGCTGTGCCAGTGGTGAAAGCTATGGTTTTAATACAGGAACCTATATCAAGAACCTTAGTTCTATTAAGTTTACAGACAATCCTTATGGTGGAGACTCCTCCAGTACGGTTGTACGAACCTGTAAAGAGAACCAGGTTACCCTGAAGATAGCCCTGCCAT
>CAZKPH010000205.1:0-4636 GCA_964554605.1 uncultured Ferruginibacter sp. | reverse complement strand
GCCAGCAAGAAAGAAAATACTGCGTAGAAGATTTTTTTCATCATTTTTTCGTTTTAGTTAACAAAAAGTGGTGTTTGCCACCACTTAAATAAGAGTTGTTTTTTCTAAGATATAAAAAAATATAGAAAAATAAGCCGCTTTTTAAAATTATTTTTAAAAATAATTTGTCAGATTGGAAAAATTATACAGCAGCCGTAAATTGTTTCAAAAAACGCAGGTCATTTTCACTGAATAACCTAAGATCCTTTATTTGGTATTTTAACATGGTAATTCTTTCCACTCCAATTCCGAAAGCGAACCCTGTGTATTTATTACTGTCTATACCGCAGTTTTCCAGCAAGTTAGGGTGTACCATGCCACATCCCAAAATTTCTACCCAACCGGTTTTTTTACATACATTACATCCATCACCGTTGCAAAGAAGGCAACTGATATCCATTTCTGCGCTTGGTTCGGTAAACGGGAAATAACTGGGTCTGAAACGAACTTTTACATTCTTTCCAAACATTTCCTGTACAAAGAAGTATAACGTCTGTTTTAGGTCTGCAAACGATACATTTTCAGCAATATAGAGGCCTTCTACCTGGTGAAAAAAGCAATGAGCCCTGGCACTGATCGTTTCATTGCGGTATACTCTTCCCGGGCAGATAATACGAATAGGCAGGTTGCCCTTTTCAATTTCCCGGATCTGTACACTGGATGTATGTGTACGCAAAAGCCAATCTGGGTTCTGAGAAATGTAGAAAGTATCCTGCATATCTCTTGCCGGATGGTTTTCAGGCAGGTTGAGCGCTGAAAAATTATGCCAGTCATCTTCTATTTCCGGGCCTTCTGCAACTGCAAACCCCAGCCGCTGGAATATTGAAATAATCTGGTTGCGGACAATACTGATCGGATGGCGGCTGCCTAATGGAAGAGGGTCTGCAGGTAATGAAAAATCTACCGATGAGTTTCCTGTACCATCGGTGCCATTATTATTTAGTGTAGATTTTATTTCATCAAGTTTAGTTTCAGCCAAAGCCTTGAATTCATTGACCAACAGACCGAATTCACGTTTTTTGTCAGAAGTTACATTTTTCAATTCGCCCATAACTTCCTTTACAAGGCCTTTTGAACCCAGGAATCTGATACGGAATGATTCCGCTTCTTCAGTCTTTTGGGCAACGAAATTCCTGATTTCTTCTTTGTATGCTTCTATCTTGTGCAGTAGCTGTTCCATAGTGCAAAAATAAGGGAAAACTACGGTTGTATTCAAAAGCATCAGCAGTACCTCAAACAGGTTGTTGCGTACTGATATTTCAATCTTCTTTGCTTAAGTTTGCGGATAAAATATACCAATGAACGATCTGCATGATTTCCTGGACCCGCTGAACCTTGACCATATCAACGAAGATTGTGGCTATAATGATGGCCAAATAGCAAAACATATTTATTTATATGAAACGGAAATCCCTGATATATCGCAGGTAGATATAGTTATTGTTGGTATCGGCGAAAACCGCGGCAATGGGGAGCTTAATAATGCCCATGAGGGGCCGGACAGTATCCGGAAACAATTATATCAGTTGCATTACTGGCATTATGATGTACAGATTGCTGATATAGGAAATATTAAAACGGGGGCTGCTTTGAATGATAGCTATGCTGCTGTTAAAACGGTAGTGGCAGAGTTGCTCCGGCAGAAAAAAACAGTAATTATATTGGGAGGTTCCCATGATATTACGCTGGCACAGTACTTTGCATACAAAGATCTTTCGCAGATCATAGAAGTTTCCTGTATAGACGCTACGATTAATCTCAGAGGGGAAAGCCCTGTGCGCAGTGAAAATTTTTTACTAGAGGTACTGACCGGCGAGCCTAATTTTGTAAAGCATTATAATCATATCGGGTTTCAGAGCTATTTTGTGCATCCTCGTATGCTGGAAACGATGGATAAGCTTCGCTTTGATTGTTACAGGGTAGGCATTGCCAGGGAAAATCTTGAAGAAATGGAACCCGTTTTGCGTAACACCCATTTGCTTAGCTTTGATGTTTCTGCCATAAAGTATAGCGATGCACCCTGCAACAGCAATACGCCAAACGGTTTCACTGGGGAGGAAGCGTGTACTCTTTCACGTTATGCAGGAATGAGTAACCATTTGTCGTCATTTGGTGTTTACGGGTACAGACCATCGGCAGATGCAGAACAACTTACTGCAAAACAAATAGCCCAAATGTTGTGGTATTTTATCGACGGAAAAAATAAAGGAAAACAGGAAGCATCATTGCAGGAAAAGGAATATTTTAATGAGTTTAATACTTGTTTTGCGGAAGTAGATACCGTATTTATTCAAAGCCGTAAATCCGGAAGATGGTGGATGCAACTCCCCAATAAAAAATATATTGCCTGCAGCTATAAAGATTATCTCGAAGCCAGCCGTAATGAAATGCCTGAACGTTGGCTTAGAGCACAGGAACGTGATTAGGCAATTTTGTTGATATTGTTATGCAAGCAATCTTTTGGCTTCTTCTATTTGGACTTCGCTACCCATTACAATCAATTGTTCATTTTTCAGGAGTTTATGAGTAGGTATCGGGTTTAAAATATAGTGATTTTGAGAATTTTTGATACCCAGGATTGTACAGTTGGTTTTATTCCACAGGTCCAGTTCCCGTAACAATATATTTTTATTTGATGGTATTTCGGCAATGCGGAACAGTTTATTATGTTTTGTGTTAATGATTGATAATAATTTCAGGGCATGTGGTGATAATATTAGTGTTGCCATATGTGCGCCTCCGATTTTATCTGGCATTACAACATTACTGGCACCTGCAATCAACAATTTTTTTACGGAACTGTCCTGAGATGCCCTGCTGATAATCTGAAGATTCGGATTCAATTGTTTGGCCGTAAGTACAACAAACAGGTTGTCTGCATCTACAGGTAGTGTAGTAATAAGAGCTTTAGCATTTTTTATGCCTGCCTCCAGCAGGAACTCATCTTTCGTAGCATCTCCTTTGATATAATAGTTAACCTCAAAATCCAGTGATGGGTCTGCCTCGTCTTTGTCTTCCAATACTACAAACGGGATCTTATTTTCATATAACATTTTGCCGCTCTCTTTTCCATTTCTTCCAAATCCGCAAATGATTACATGTTGTTCCAATTTTTGAATACTGTTTTCCATTTTGATCATTTTATAGTTTCTGATAAACTCTCCGTCCATTATATATTGGCTGAGTATGGTAATGAAATAAGTAAATAATCCGATGTTTAACAGAATAAGTATGATTGTAAAAATTCTTCCGGCAGAAGATAGAGGATGCACTTCACTGAACCCTACTGTAGCAATGGTTATAACAGTCATATAGAGGGCATCCAGGAAAGTATATCCCTCAATAATCATAAAACCAAATGTGCCTAAAAGAAGGATGCTGATAATCATCAATATCGGCACAAAAAGCCTTGTGAAAAGAAGTAGTTTCCGGTTAGCAAACATAGGAAGGCATTATTACATGTGAAAATTATAACTTTAATCTGAAATGATGAATAATAAAATGCCGGAAAAACGGAACTTGGCCTGTTTCCACAGCGAAAGGTTGTGTGTATTTATCTTATTCCTGGCAATATTTTCCGGATGTTCTGTTTCCTCCCATATAAAGCAAAAGGCAGATGAATATTTCTTTAAGGATACCGCATTGGCATTAGGCAATACGGGGATCAGTATCTATGAACCTGCAACGGGGAAACACTGGTTTGTTTATAATGCCAATAAGTACTTCATTCCTGCAAGCAATGTTAAACTATTTACATTATATGCTGCTTTGAAATACCTCGGAGATAGCCTGCCAGGTATCAGGTATGCTTATGCCGATTCTGTATTATGGCTCTTTCCAACCGGTGACCCTACATTTTTACATATTGATTTTGCGAGGCAGCCTGTATGGGATTTCCTGCATTCGTACCGGGGGAATGTCGTTATTAGTGAAGCCGGAATATTCAGAGACAGGATATACGGAAAAGGTTGGGCTTGGGACGATCAGAATGATGCATATATGACAGAACGAAGTGCCATGCCGGTATTTGGGAATACGGTAAAAACTTCATTGATGCCAGGTGACGATAGTTCTGCCGGAAAAGCCAAGGTAACATACAAGCTGGCATTGTCTGACCCTTTATTGCCTGCAGCGAGAGTTAATTATTATATAGATAGCAATTGCAAAACGCCTCAGGTATCACGCCAGCAGGGCGAAAATAATTTTGAGGTCGTAATGCCGGCGATGGGAAAAGGTATTATATTGAATAAGACAATTCCTTTAGGAACCAACGGGATAAGTACTGCAATTCAGGTATTAAAAGATCTGAATCCAGGCTTGAAAATTTTACCTGCCAAGGTACAAAAAACCAAGCCGTTGGGGGTGGTTTATTCCCGGCCATTAGATTCAGTGCTGATTCCAATGATGAAACAAAGTGATAATTTCTTTGCAGAGCAATTATTGTTAATGGTAAGCAATGAAAGATTAGGGTATATGAATGATGAGGCAATAATAGATACATTGCTTAGAACAGATATGAAAGAGATGCCCAATATCCCCAGGTGGGTAGATGGCAGCGGATTAAGCCGCTATAATCTTTTTACACCAGAACATTTTG
>CAZKPH010000204.1:0-4657 GCA_964554605.1 uncultured Ferruginibacter sp. | reverse complement strand
CACATGATGCTAAATTTTTCGGCCAATTTGTTAGGGCTGGATAATGCCGCTACACCCTTCGGCATTAAAGCTATGCAGAGCCTTCAGGAAGCAAACCCGCATAAAGACAGGGCTTCTAATGCGCAGATAATGTTCCTGTGCCTGCATGCTTCGGGGCTAACGTTGATTCCGGTCACCATTATAGCGGCAAGGGCCAAACTGAATGCCCATATACCCACGGATATATTTGTACCCTGTATGATCGCCACCTTTGTTGCAACTGTTGCTGCCATGTTAATAGTATCTTACAAGCAAAAGATTAATCTCCTGCAACCTGTGATACTAATGTGGATATTGGGTATATCTGCTATCATAGCTTTGTTGGTCTGGTATCTTTCCGGACAGTCCAAAGAGGCAATGGAAAGTTTTTCTGGTATAGTAAGCAATGGTATTATATTGCTGATTTTCATTATTATTATAGTGGGAGCTTTATATAAAAAAACAGATATTTTTAGCAATTTTGTGGAGGGTGCCAAAGGCGGGTTTGAAACAGCCATCCGGATCATCCCCTACCTTGTGGGGATGCTGGTAGCTATCAGTATGCTGCGTACCAGCGGGGCATTTGATATGGTAATATCCGGCATGAAACATCTGTTTTTATCGCTGGGAGTGGATACCCGTTTTGTAGAAGGGATGCCAACAGCCCTTATCAAACCATTGAGTGGCAGTGGGGCTCGTGGCATGATGATAGATACAATGGTAGCGTCAGGCCCCGATTCGTTTGCCGGGCGGCTGAGTTGTATCCTGCAAGGTTCTTCCGATACTACTTTTTATGTAGTGGCTGTTTACTTTGGCGCCGTAGCGGTAAAGAATACACGTTACTCTATTCCTTGCATGTTGCTGGCTGACCTTGTTGGTATCATTACTGCTATAGCTCTTTGCTACCTTTTCTTTGGAAATGCTGCCTGATTTTGCATTTTAACCGTATCGGCGAAAATTTTTACCGGTCTTTTTCCCCTGTTTACCGACTGCCATATAGCGGTTGCCTATTTGCGCTTGCCGGGCTTTTCCGGTAATTATAATTTTGCTCCATCATTTTAAAACAATAAAAAAAGTATATGGAACAGAACGATTTTAATGAAAGAATCAACCGGCATAGAAAAAACAGGGCACTGGCTGGTATTTTTATAATTGCTATCGGCGTAGTATTATTTGCAGATAAACTTGGAGTAATAATGCCACATTGGTTGGTAACCTGGCCTATGCTACTGGTAGTAATAGGTCTCTACAAGGGAATCAAAGACGGTTTTCAGGATGTGGCATGGCTGGTACTTATTGCTGTAGGGGGCCTTTTTCTTTGGAACGATATAATAGTCGGTATTGACCTTAAAAAATTTATTATTCCAATAATAATTATTGCTATCGGTTTACTGAGTATCCTAAAAGCAGGCAATAGCAGGAAATGGCGCCGCAGAGAGAGGATATGGAGAGAGAGGTGGGGGCATCCGCATCCACCGGCCTTTGGCACCACAGGGCCATTACCTGCCGAAGAAGATATAATGGATGGAGACGATTTTGTATCTGTAAGCTCCGTATTCAGCGGTTTAAAGAGAACAATACTATCCAAATCTTTTAAGGGCGGCAGGATATCCTGTGTGTTTGGCGGTGTCGAATTAGACCTCTCACAGGCAGATATACAGGGTACGGCAACACTTTCTATGGAGGAAGTATTTGGCGGGGTAAAACTTATTATCCCGGCAAACTGGACTGTTCGGAACAATATAGATGGCGTATTTCACGGAGTGGATGATAAAAGGGCATTCAAAGGGCAGAATGATGCTGATAAAATATTGATATTGCAGGGAAGTGCAGTGTTTGCCGGTGTGGAAATCAAGAGCTATTAATTAGGCCGGAAATCTTAAATTTTTTTTTATGGAGTGGTATCTTTCAAAGCTCGTTTACCAGATCATCTGCGATAAGGGCGAGCACAGGCCACAGTTTGATGAACAACTGCGGCTGATACAGGCGGAAGACGAACTGCATGCTTTCAATAAAGCGAGGCTGCTGGGTGAGAAAGAAGAAGATCGTTTCCTGAACACAAGAAATAAACCTGTCTGCTGGAAATTTATCGATGTGCTGGAAATACATAAATTGAATAACTTAGTAGACGGAGTGGAAATGTATTCCCGCATCCTGGAAGAAGAGGATGCAGGATCCTATATAAAAACAACAAGGCTGAGAGCCAGGCACCTCTTTGAATCCTGCATGGAGGTGTCAGTAAAAGCGTAACAGTATTTTGTCAAACACATTACTATCATCAAGAAGCAGCGTTGCAATATTCCTTGCCTGGTGGCTTCTGTGGTTCTTTATGCAGTGGAATTTGCTGGATAATATAGGGGTATCTACTACGGAAGCAGTTACAGACAGCTTTGTATCACATCTATTGCTGGCTGGCTGTTGTTATGTTATCCTAAATAACATGCGCTATTATTTGCCCAAAAAAGAAAAATACATGTATTTGTTCCTTGTGAGTACTGTGTTGGGTTTTCTCTGGCTTGTAGCCCTAAGGGCTATATTGTACCTTCTATTCCGTGATGATGAAGCGTATTTGCTTTTTTTACGCCATTCCTCTACTATCCGCCTTGTGTATGCGTTTTTAATGTTAGGGTGTGTCGCTACCATCAGTTTGCTTTGGTATACACAGCAGGAGCAGCAGCGTGATGAGGGGTATAAAAAGGAAACCGAGCAGTTGGCCAGGGATGCGGAATTGTTCAAATTGCGCCAGCAGTTGCAGCCGCACTTTCTTTTCAATAGCCTCAATTCCATCAGTGCATTGATCACCAGCCAGCCGGAAAAGGCAAGGGATATGATCCAGCAATTATCTGATTTTTTGCGTGGGACATTGAAGAAAGAAGAACATCAGTGGAATTCGTTGCAGGAAGAACTCCAATACCTTCACTTATACCTCGATATTGAAAAAGTGCGGTTTGGTTACCGGTTGCAAACAGAGATATCGGCTGAGCCTGAAACGGAGGAATGTTTGGTGCCGGCGCTACTTCTGCAGCCTGCAGTAGAAAATGCAATAAAATTCGGATTATATGATACAACAGGGGAAGTCTGTATTTCTATTAAAGCTTATTTGGATGGGAATACGCTAAGGGTAGAGATACGGAACCCATTTGATTCCGAAACATCGCAGCCTAACAAGGGTACGGGTTTTGGGCTGGCTTCCATAAAACGAAGGCTCTTTCTTTTGTTTGGGCGCAACGATCTTATGCAGGTAAATGCGGCAGGCAATTTTTTCACAACAACTATTTTGATACCTCAGCAATGAAAGCAATAATAATAGATGATGAACCATTGGCCCGTATGGTGATCAGGGAATATCTCACATCCTACCCGGAACTGGAAATAGTGGCCGAATGCAATGATGGTTTTGAAGGCATAAAAACAATCCAGCAATATAAGCCCGACCTGGTTTTCCTGGATATACAAATGCCTAAGATCAACGGTTTTGAGATGCTGGAACTTACCGACCCGCAGCCTCCCGTTATTTTTACTACTGCTTTTGAAGAATATGCCATAAAGGCTTTTGAAACACATGCCGTGGATTACCTCCTGAAACCATTCAGCAAAGACAGGTTTGACAAAGCATTACAAAAATGGAAGGAAAGCAGCGGAAAAAATGTGGAAAATACGAAACAATTACTGGAGGCTATGTCTGCCAATGCAGGTAATAGCAACAGGGTAGTGGTAAAAGAAAATGGAAAGATTAAGATTATTCCCGTATCGCAATTGCAATACCTGGAGGCAGCAGACGATTATGTAAAACTCTTTACATCCGAAGGCTACTTCCTTAAGAATAAAACCATGTCTTATTTTGAATCTTCGCTGGATAGCCGCCTTTTTGTGAGGATACATCGTTCCTATATTGTAAATGTCCAACTGATTACCAGGTTGGATCCATATGATAAAGAAACCTATCAGGCAGTTCTTTCCGTTGGGAAAAAGCTTCCTGTAAGTAAATCGGGCTATGCCCGCCTGAAACAGATATTAGGTATCTGATTTCTGTTTATTTCCCGAAGGGGAAATACATTTTTTCCAAATACAGGGTTTAACTATATTTAAGGTTTATTACAAATCTTAATTATCATGAAATACTTATCAGTATGCCTGTATATGGCATTTGTATCGTTGAGTATCCTGTCTTGCAGGGAAATGAAGAAAGTAAAGCCTGATGTGCTGGCAGTAAATATGGATACCACCGTTTCTCCCCGTGCGGATTTTTTTGAATATGCAAATGGCCATTGGATAAAGAATAATCCCATTCCACCCGATCAATCTTCGTGGGGAATTGCCAACCTCGTTATTGAAGAGAACCTAAGGCGGCTGAAAGAAATATCCGAGAAAGCATCTGCAGCTAATGCTGCAAAAGGTACGCCAGAACAGAAGATCGGTGATTTTTGGACAATGGCAATGGATAGTGCAGGGATTGAGCATGGAGGGCTGAAGCCTATTGAGCCCTGGCTGAAAAAAATAGATGCTGTAAGTGACGTTAATTCATTAGTAACCGTAGTTGCCGAACTGAAAAGGTCAGGTTCTTCGACATTATTTGATGATTATGTTACACAGGATGACAAGAATAGTGAAGTGATGAGTTTCCGGCTCAACCAGGGTG
>CAZKPH010000203.1:0-4671 GCA_964554605.1 uncultured Ferruginibacter sp. | reverse complement strand
ACATTTTCAGCCTGTCAACTTTTCTTTAATACCTGATAAATTATGGCAACAGTAGTAAGAGAAAATATCGGAAACCTTAACGATAAGATCGTTATAAAGGTCGCAAAGGAAGATTATCTGCCTGCTTTTGAGAAAAAACTTAAAGAATATGGCAAAACGGTAAATATACCCGGTTTTAGAAAGGGGATGGTTCCTACCGGTATGATAAAAAAAATGTATGGCCCGTCCATTTTTGCTGATGAAGTGCTGCATTCGGTAGAAAGAGAATTATATAAATACCTTGATACGGAAAAACCGGACATCTTTGCACAACCTTTGCCTGTAAACACCAATGATATTCATAAACTAGACCTGAATGCACCCGCAGAATACGAATTTGGATTTGAAATCGGTTTAAAGCCAGCTTATGAAGTGGCTTCGCTGGCGAAAGCTCCCGTTACCCTCCATAAAGTGAAGATAACGGATGATATGGTTGAGGAAGAAATAAACCGCATACAAATCAAAGGGGGAAAAATGACCGAGCCGGAACTGATTGATAACGATGAAAATGTACTGAATCTTCTTTTTCAGGAATCTGATAAAGAAGGTAACCTGGTGAATGGAGGCATCTCCAAAGAAAATTCTTTGATTCTCAAATATTTCACACCGGCGGCACAGAAACAATTCCGGGGAAAGAAAAAAGAAGATACCGTTGTGATTCAGCTATCAAAAAGTTTTTCAGATGATAAATTATCTGCTATGCTTCAGGATTTAGGGCTTGATAAGGATGAAAAGGATACCACGAAAAAATATTTCAAGGTAACGATAGCCAAGATAGGGCTTGTTGAGAAAAAGGAATTGAATGAAGAATTCTTTAAGGAAGTTTTTCCTGCAGATACTTTTGCTTCAGCAGAGGAATTTAAGAACAAGATCAAAGAAGAGATTGGACAATACTGGGATTCACAAAGCCGGAACCAATTGCATGACCAGCTTTATCATTACCTGATTGATGAAACAAAAATGGAATTTCCTGAAGCTTTCCTCAAACGCTGGCTCCAAAACGGGGCTGAGGAACGGAAAACGCCTGAACAAGCGGAAACAGAGTATCCTGTATTCAGCAGCCAATTGAAATGGACACTAATCAGCGATAAACTTATTCGTGATAATAAACTGGAGGTTAATCCAGACGAACTGAAGGAATATATGAAGGAAGAAGTAATGCGCTATTTTGGCGGAATGAGCCTCGGAGGGGATATTAGCTGGCTGGATGGGTATATAGACCGTATGTTGAAAGATGAAAAGCAGGTTGAAGCTAGTTATCGCAGGCTGATTACTGAAAAATTATTTAACTGGGCGCAGCAGCAGGTTAACCCCGCAGAAAAAGAAGTTACCCCTGATGAACTGAATTCCATGCAGCATCACCACCATCACTAATCCGGAACCAGAAAGTAATTAAAAACCGAAGTATATGCTTCGGTTTTTTGATGTAATTACTGAACCAGCAGTTTAGGCATTATTTATATACGCCAAAAAGGCACATTTTTTTTTCAGCACAATATTTGGGTTGAACTATCAACTATATTTGTTACATTAAACGATCAGACAATGGATTTTAGAAAAGAGTTTGAAAAATATGCCGTTAAACATCTTGGCGTAAATAGTAATACACTGAATAATTATCAGAAGAAAAACGAGGGTAGGTTCATCAGTTCCCCTGCCAGTTCTCAGAATAGCCAGCCGGATTATACAATCACCAGCCTGACGCCTAATATCATTGAGGAAAGGCCGATGAATATCGCGGTTATGGATGTGTACAGCCGCTTGATGATGGACCGCATTATTTTTATGGGATACCCGGTTACCGACGAAGTGGCAAATATCATCACAGCACAATTGCTTTTTCTGGAAAGTACAGACCGGGCAAAAGACATACAAATGTATATCAACTCTCCGGGAGGAAGTGTTTATGCCGGTTTGGGCGTATATGATACAATGCAGTTTGTATCTCCGGATATTGCTACTATTTGCACTGGTATCGCCGCAAGTATGTCCGCGGTACTTATGTGTGCCGGCACCGCGGGAAAACGAACCGCTTTGAAACATAGCCGCATTATGATGCATCAGCCAAGTGCCGGAGCGGGAGGACAAGCAAGCGATATTGAGATTACGGTAAATGAGGTGCGGAAAATAAAAAAGGAATTATATGAGGTTATCGCATATCATACCGGCCAGCCAGTGGAGAGAGTTGCAGAGGATTGTGACAGGGATTACTGGATGACTTCTACGGAAGCTAAAGAATACGGACTGGTAGATGAAGTGCTGACAATCAATCCTAAAAAGGCAAAAAAAGATTAATATATAAATATTCAATCAAAATCAATTAAAATGAATCTGAGTTATAAAAAAACGCGTTGGGAAGATGAAGAAGAAGTACCGAAGGAAGTAGAGAACCCTATGGAGAAGATGATGAGCGGATGGCAATTTGACAAGAAATTTATCGAACAGCGTAAAATATTCCTCTGGGGCGTTGTGGATGACAAAAGTGCTAAAGATATTGTTTCTCGTTTGTTATATTTGGAAGCTATAGATCCCGGAAAGGAGATTACTTTTTATATAAATAGCCCGGGAGGGATAGTAACAAGCGGAATGGTTATTTACGATACAATGCAAATGATCAGTTCACCGGTAAGTACAGTTTGCATGGGTATGGCTGCCAGTATGGGGAGTATATTGCTAAGCGGCGGGGCTAAAGGCAGGAGATTTATTTTTCCAAGCGGCGAGGTAATGATCCATCAGCCAAGTGGAGGAGGAAGGGGTACAAGTGCAGATCTTGAGATCATGGCAGAACAAATTAGAAAAACGAAGGAAATGGGGGCCCGGATACTTGCGGATAATTGTAGCCAGCCTTTTGAAAAGGTAATGAAAGATTTTGACAGAGACTATTGGATGGATGCTTCTGAATCCATCGCATACGGAATTGTAGATGGCGTATGCGATAAAATATAGTATTAATAGTAATATATATAAAAGCCCCGTCATGGGGCTATTTTTATTAGAAAGAAAAAAGCAAAAAAAAGGGCAATCTTATTGAAAAGCGCTTGATTTAACCTGTTTTTTGTCATTTTTTAATGAGATTAATTCTTTGCTAAGCATCATTCAGCCATATAATAATGTCTATAAAATAGCGTTCTTTAGTATATTTGTATCTTTTTATTAGCGTATATTATTATCAATAATGGCAAAGCAACAAACATTACATTGTTCCTTTTGTGGGAGAAGCCGGGATGAGGTTAAAATCCTGATAGCCGGGCAGGAAGGGCATATTTGTGAAAATTGTGTAGAACATGCTCAGGAGATCATCAGCCAGGAATTGATGATATCATCAGATTCCAAATATACTACTACATCCGGCACAAAGTTGACAATAAGAAAGCCGCTTGAAATAAAGAAATTCCTTGATGAATATGTGATCGGACAGGATGATGCCAAGAAAATATTATCGGTGGCGGTTTATAATCATTATAAAAGATTGAATCAGAAGGTAGATAATGATGTTGAAATAGAAAAAAGCAACATTATTATGGTGGGTGAAACGGGTACCGGCAAAACACTTTTAGCTAAATCTATTGCCCGTATGCTGAATGTGCCCTTTGCTATAGTAGATGCAACCGTATTTACAGAAGCAGGTTATGTAGGCGAAGATGTGGAAAGTATGCTGAGCAGGTTGTTGCAGGCATGCAATTATGATGTAGCGGCTGCCGAAAGAGGGATAGTATTTATTGATGAAATAGACAAAATAGCCCGGAAAAGCGATAATCCCTCCATTACAAGGGATGTAAGTGGCGAAGGTGTTCAACAAGGGCTGTTGAAGCTTTTGGAAGGTACAGAGGTATTAGTGCCTCCGCAGGGCGGGCGTAAACACCCTGAGCAGAAATTGGTGAAAATAAACACACAGAATATCCTATTCATATGTGGAGGGGCTTTTGATGGTATAGATAAACTGATTGCAAGAAGGGTAAATACACATTCTATTGGATTTAGTGTAAATAAAGAACTTCAGGAATTCCAGCAAAAGAACCTTTTGCAATTTGTGAATGCTGTAGATCTTAAGCATTTTGGCCTTATCCCCGAATTACTGGGCCGCTTACCAGTCATTACATATCTTAATCCCCTGGATGCTGCCACATTGAGAAATATATTGACGGAACCAAAGAATGCACTTGTAAAACAGTTTACCCGCCTGTTTGAAATTGAAGGAATCGAACTTACTTTCGAAGATTCCGTATTCGATTTTATGGTGGAAAAAGCTATGGAATATAAATTGGGTGCAAGAGGGTTGAGAAGTATTTGCGAGGGCATACTTACGGATGCAATGTATGAACTCCCGTCGCAGAAGGTAAAAACATTTGAAGTTACACTTGAGTATGCCCAGCGAAAATTCAATGCAAGCAAGTTGAGTATGCTGAAAGTTGCATAAAAGATATGAAAAGGCCGCTGTGAAAATGCGGCCTTTTTTGTAAGGTAGTGCCGTATTTTTTTTTAAGAATTGAAAAATGTGCAAATCTGCACCACTTAAGCCTTTTACGCAATCGTGTGCGTAGTTTTTTTCTATTTATAATTACTTTTTTGACTGATTAATATCAGTATAATTTCAATTTTTTTCTTCAATTTTTGCAAAAAATTATTCAAACG
>CAZKPH010000202.1:0-4680 GCA_964554605.1 uncultured Ferruginibacter sp. | reverse complement strand
AATGCTGTCCAGGCAAATATCAAAGGGATGCTCACAGCGAATATTGAGGCTTGTAATCAGGTTTATAATGTTGCAGTTGGAGAAAGTTACTCGGTTAATGAGTTGTTTGATATTTGTAAAGCTGCTTTGGGAAGTGGACAGCTTCCGGTATACAGAGAAAAACGAGAAGGGGATATTATGCATTCATTGGCTGATATAAGTAAGATTCAGCAATATCTGGATTATCAGCCTTCCCAAAACTTCAAAAACGGACTCGCAGAAACGATCAATTATTTTAAAAAAATATATTCTTAAATCACTTTTCAAAGAACAAAATCATGTCTTTTATTGAAACTGGTATTCCTGATCTGTTAATTTTCGAACCCACTGTATTTGAGGACAAACGTGGCTACTTTTTTGAAAGTTATAATGAAAATGTTTTTGGGACAGGCAATGTTAATATGCGTTTTGTTCAGGATAATCAGGCTTCTTCAACATACGGTGTGGTAAGAGGATTGCATTTTCAGCTTAATCCTCATGCACAAACGAAGTTGATACGAGCTTTAAGCGGCACAATTCTGGACGTGGTTGTAGACATAAGAAAAGGCTCTCCTACTTATGGTAAAGTATTTTCAATAGAACTCTCATCTGAAAATAAAAGGCAATTATTAGTGCCAAGAGGATTTGCGCATGGGTATTCTGTTTTAAGTGAAAAAGCTGAAGTATTGTATAAGTGCGACAACTTTTACAACAAAACTGCGGAGGCAGGTATTTGTTATAACGATCCTTTTTTGAATATAGATTGGGGAATACCTGCAAATAAAGTCATTGCGGCAGAAAGAGATGCGAACCTTCCCCGTTTTGCCGACCTCATACATAACTTTGTTTTTTAAATAAATAATTGTGAAAAATATTAAGAACATATTAGTAACTGGTGCAAACGGGCAGTTAGGAAGTGAAATCCGCGTTTTATCTTCTTCCTATCCGCAATACAATTTTGTTTTCACCGATTATCAGGAGCTATCCATATGCGATAAAGCCGTTATTGATACATATTTTAAGGAAAACCCTGTTGATTGTTGTATCAATTGTGCTGCATATACAGCCGTTGATAAAGCTGAGTCGGATATCGAAACCGCCAATTCAATCAATGGGTATGCGGTAGGATTTCTTGCAGAAGCATGTAATAATCATAATGCTTTATTGATACATATTTCCACGGATTATGTTTTTGATGGGAATGGGAAAG
Organism: uncultured Ferruginibacter sp.; assembly: GCA_964554605.1. Lineage (GTDB taxonomy): Bacteria > Bacteroidota > Bacteroidia > Chitinophagales > Chitinophagaceae > Ferruginibacter. The sequence goes on along the minus strand of CAZKPH010000202.1, from coordinate 3,452 downwards.
CGCCCTACCCGGTAGATTACCCGGTGAATCCTGTAAATGTTTACGGTTCCTCCAAATTACTTGGAGAAAAACTTGCTATTGAAAAAAATCCTTCCAGTATTATTATTCGTACATCATGGGTTTATTCTTCTGTAGGCAATAATTTTGTGAAGACCATGTTGCGTTTAATGAAAGAAAGAGAGTCAATTAATGTTGTGAACGACCAGGTTGGAAGCCCTACCTATGCTGCAGATCTGGCATCTGCAATTATGCAGATTGTTGATTCGGGGAAAGCAGGGACTGCCGGAGGTATGTATCATTATTCAAACAGCGGAGTCATTAGTTGGTTCGATTTTGCTATTGCGATAAGAGATATTTCCCAAAGTAAATGTCATGTCAACCCCGTCCCGACAGAAGGGTATCCTACACCGGCAAAAAGGCCGGCTTATTCTGTAATGGACACATCCGGTATCACCCAGGTTTTTGATGTAAGCATCCCGCTGTGGATGGATAGCCTGAAAAAATGCATGGCAATTTTATTGTCCTGAAATGTAAGGTACAAATTGAATATAGATCAGCATAATGCATTCATTATTTAAAGCGAGTTCCAGGATTATCGTGACCTGTAGCAACAGGATATCCCCTTTTCTTCTTCGGGAAATACAAGATATGGGTTTCGAGTCGGTACGTTCTTTTAAAACTGGAGTGGAACTTAAAGGGACTATGCAGGATTGTATCCGCCTTAATCTTAATCTAAGGTCGGCCGGACAAGTATTGTTTTCTCTCGCAGCATATAAAACTAATACGCCTGATGGATTGTATGAGAAGTTATTAACTTTTCCCTGGGAAAATGTTTTGCCGGCCGGAGGGTACTTTTCTATAAGTAGTAATGTACAAACTCCGGCTGTTAAAAATAACTTATATGCAAATGTTCGTGTAAAGGATGCTATAGTCGACAGGTTTCGAAAACTGACTGGCAAACGCCCCGATTCCGGGTCCTCTCTCAATAGAGCAGTTATACATCTTTATTGGAAAGAAGATAAGGCAGAGTTATTTGCAGATACATCCGGAGAAACATTATCCAAGCACGGGTATAGAAAGATTCCCGGGAAAGCACCTATGTTGGAGTCCCTTGCGGCAGCAAATATCCTGGCATCCCGGTGGGACACAGTTTCTCCATTCATAAATCCAATGTGTGGTTCATCTACCTTGGCAATTGAAGCGGCATTACTTGCTACCAACAGGGTACCCGGGCTATACCGTAGCAATTATTCTTTCATGCATTATGTAGGTTATGAGCATGAAATGTATATGAGCGAAAGAAAGAAGCTGGATAAAAACATAATTGAAGCCAACAGGTTGAAGATTATTGCTACTGATATCAGTGAAGATGCTATCGCTATCTCAAAAATAAATGCCACAAATGCCGGTGTTGTTTCCCTGATAGATTTTTCCATTTGCGATTTTGCGTCAACAATAGTCCCGTCTGGGTTACCCGGGGTTATTTTTTTGAATCCGGAATATGGGGAAAGATTAGGCGAAGAGAAAGAATTGGAATATACTTATGCACGGATGGGAGATTTTTTAAAGAGAAAATGCCAGGGATATACAGGATATGTTTTCACAGGCAATATGGAACTTGCAAAAAAAATCGGGCTGAAACCAGCCCGCCGAATAGAATTTTATAACGGAAAGATCGATTGCCGCCTTCTTGAATATGAGCTATATGCCGGTACAAAGCGAGAGCAAAAGTGATTGTCGGGTTATTTCCAGTCGTAAGCCCATTTAATTAATGTAGCCCCCCATGTAAAACCTCCTCCGAATGCTGCCAGTACGATCTTATCGCCTTTATGAAGTTCTTTTTCCCATTCCCACAAACATAAAGGGATCGTAGCCGCTGTGGTATTTCCGTAGCGTTGAATGTTTAGCATTATTTTATTATGAGATAAACCCATTCTGTTGGCAGTAGCATCAATAATTCTTTTATTCGCCTGGTGAGGCACAAGCCAGGCAATATCATCGCCGGACAGGTTATTTCTTTGCAAAAGTTCGTACGCTGCATCTGCCATACCTTTTACTGCGGCTTTGAAAACAGGTTGCCCGTCCTGGAATATAAAGTGTTCTTTATTCTGCACGGTTTCAATAGAAGCGGGTTTTAATGAGCCACCAGCTTTCATATGAAGGTAATCTTTTCCATGCCCGTCACTTTTCAATAAACTATCCATCACCCCAAGGTCTTCATAAGTAGGCTCAAGCAATATTGCTCCAGCTCCGTCACCAAACAAAATACAGGTTGTCCGGTCGGAATAATCAACAATTGAACTCATTTTATCAGCACCAACTACAACAACTTTCTTATATCTTCCGCTCTCTATTAGGGCTGCACCAGTAGTAACACCATATAAAAATCCCGAACAAGCAGCTGCCAAATCATAGCCCCAGGCATTTTTAGCCCCTGCCTTATAACAGATTAAATTAGCTGTTGCGGGGAAAATCATATCCGGAGTAATTGTAGCGCAGATAAGGCAGTCTATTTCTTCCGGGCTTATTCCCCTTTTTTTGCAAAGTTCCAGTACGGCAGGTACGGCAAGGTCGGATGTTGCCAGGCCTTCGCCCTTCAAAATTCTTCTTTCCTCAATTCCCGTGCGGGTCTTTATCCATTCGTCATTCGTATCCACCAATGTTTCAAGTATGGAATTGGTAAGTTTATATTCCGGCACATATCCTCCTACGGCGGTTATTACGGCATTTATTTTTTGCATATTTTGTTAAAATATTTAATAATATCTGGATTGCTATCTACTTTTAAAGGGTGCAAAAATAAGGTAAATATGCTTTGTTTTATTTTAGCATTTTCACTGCCAAATTATTCTTATTTTCGCTACCAGTTGATATTGAATTATGTACGCATATTTACAAGGAAGATTTACATATAAAAGCCCTGCTCAGGTGTATATTGATGTGAATGGTATTGGTTATGAGGTAAATATAAGCCTGAATACATACACATATATCCAGAATTTGGAGGAAGGGAGGCTCTTTACTTATCTTCAGGTAAAAGAAGACGGGCATACTCTTTTTGGTTTTTATGATAAAGAAGAGAAAGACATGTTCGTACAATTGATAGGAGTATCCGGCATAGGTGCTTCTACTGCCAGAATGATGCTTTCCAGCATGAAACCCGAAGAAATAGCAAGGGCTATTGCGCAAGGCAACATAAAGCTGTTGGAAAGCATCAAAGGTATTGGTAAAAAAACGGCAGAAAGGCTTGCTTTGGAATTAAAGGACAAGCTTAATCGTACCGGAGCTGACACTGTTTCTCAGGTGGTTCATACAAATTCAGTGCAGCAGGATGTGTTAAATGCATTACAAGCTTTAGGTATTTCCAGAAATCAGGCAGAAACTTCTTTACAAAAAGTTATGGCTGCTGAACCAAATATTACTAATTTAGAAGAATTGATTAAAAAAGCGTT
>CAZKPH010000201.1:1912-4683 GCA_964554605.1 uncultured Ferruginibacter sp. | reverse complement strand
TTTGCCGAGAGCCTTTTTCTGGAACTCAGCATCTCCTACTGCCAACACTTCATCTACTATCAATATTTCCGGTTCGAGATGAGCTGCTACTGCAAACGCCAAACGCACATACATACCACTACTGTATCTTTTCACCGGTGTTTCTATATATCTTTCCACCCCTGCAAAATCAACAATTTCGTCAAATTTGCTTTTGATCTCCTGTTTTGTCATACCAAGAATAGCCCCATTCAGGTAAATATTATCTTTCCCGCTCAATTCCGGATGGAACCCGGTACCTACTTCCAACAAACTGGCAATCCTACCCTTTATTCTAATATTCCCGGTAGTAGGCAAAGTAGTCCGGCTCAATATTTTTAAGAGGGTACTTTTACCTGCGCCATTCTTTCCTATTACCCCCAATACTTCGCCCTCTTCTACGGCAAAATTAATATCCCGAAGCGCCCAAACATATTCGCTGGTACCTTTTCGGGTCCTGTCATTCTCTTCCCCTACCTTCAGGTACGGGTCCTCTTTGCCTCTTATGCGGTACCAGAAACGGTTAAGGTCATGCCGTAAAGAACCGGTGCCGATCTGGCCCAGCCTATATTGTTTTGAAACATTTTCGACCTCTATAACTACAGACATAAACTAATTTACTAAAAGTGATATAAAAGAAAAGATGCACACAGACTTTTATTCAGACAGTATCCATAAAGCTTTTTTCCACTTTATTGAACATCATCGTACCAATGAACAGGAATAAAAAAATCACACTACAACTGTATATCAGGCCTTCCGTTGAAAAGCGGCCTGTACCCAGCACTGCATACCGGAAAGATTCAATTATTGGTGTCAATGGGTTCCATTGTATAAATGCTTTGTATTTGGAATTATCAAAAAAAGAAAGCGGGTAGATAACTGGTGTCGCATACATGAGCAACTGTACGGCAAAGCCTATTAAAACAGTAAAATCTCTATACTTTGTTGTCAGCGATGAAATGATGATGCCCATGCCTAAACCCAATAAAGCCATCAGTACTACCAATAGCGGTACCATAGCCCAGGACCATCCAAAATACATATGCCCCTTGGTAATCCAAAAATAAACCATTACGGCAATTAACAGGAGAAACTGGATACCAAACTTCACTATATTGGAAAGAACGATTGATATCGGAGTCACCATTCGCGGAAAATAGACCTTCCCGAATATACCTGCATTGGCTACAAATGTATTAGAAGTACCTGTCAGGCAGGTAGTAAAATAATTCCAGATAGTGATGCCGCTCATATAGAAAACAGCCGGTTCTATCCCATCGGTGGGTATCTTTGCTATTCTTCCGAATATGACCAAAAATACAATTGTAGTGAAAAATGGCTGGATGAAATGCCAGAGCGGCCCCAATATCGTTTGTTTATATTGAGCAGTAAAATCTCTCTTTACAAAAAGCCACATCAGATCCCGGTAACGCCATATTTCCCGAAAATTGAAATTCAGTATCGAATTCTTAGGCTGAATGACCAGATCCCATTTATCGGAATTGGTATTGCCAGTGTTGGGTTGCATATATTCTTGATAAGGGTTTATATATTTCTTAATTTTTTTGCAGGGTTTCCTGCATATATACCAGGCTTGCTGATATCTTTGGTAACTACCGACCCGGCTCCAATCACGACTCCGTCACAAATTGTTACCGGCAATATTGTAGCATTACTGCCAATGGATACCTTATTACCGATATTTGTCTTTCTCCACTTAGAGCTATCCCCTCCTGCCGGTTTCCCATCTGAAAAAAGATCATTGACGAACATTACACCATGCCCGATAAAACAATCATTTCCGAGCGTAACGCCATCGCAAAGGAAACAATGGGATTGTATACGGCATTTATTTCCAATGATAACATTTTTTTGTATCTCCACAAACGGGCCGATAAAGCAATCGTTTCCTATTGTACACCCGTAAAGATTAACCGGCTGCACAATACGCACATTGGCTCCGAAGTGGACATTCATAATCTCCGAATATTGTATATCAGGCCTGTTATTCGCCACATCCATTATGATAAATACGTGTTATTAATTCAACAGTTCTAAAAGCTTCGTCTACCTGGACATCCATACCTGCCTTCCCATCCAGTACCGCAATCACATTGTCGTATACCTCTCCATGATTACTCATGGAACCGGTATATCCGCCGTATTCATTGGCAATATTCCCAACAGGTAGTTCATCAATAGCAAACCCCTCAAAACACTGGTAGTCTAGCTTATTAAGGTACTCGCCACCTATCTTTACAGTACCTTTCTCAGCAAATATGGTTATCGATCCTTCCATATTCTTCTTAAAACTATTTACGGTATAATTTACTGCACCAATGGCTCCGTTTTCAAATTCAAGGCTTATTACACCGGTGTCCTCAAATTCAATACAACCCTTATGCCTGTAATTACGCAGTATCGGATACACATTCCGCACATCGCCAATCAGCCAAATCAGCAAATCAATAAAATGGCTGAACTGAGTAAAAAGCGTACCTCCATCCCACTCTTTTGTACCTTTCCATGAGTTGGCATAATATGCCTCATCCCTGTTCCAGAAGCAATTCATTTGTATACTGTATATTTTCCCCAACCGTCCTTCATCTATAATTTTTTTAACGGCTGCTACAGGGGGGTTATACCTGTTTTGCTTTACAATAAAAAGTTTTTTTTGGGTCTCTTTAGAAGCGGCAATCATATCCTTTGCAGAAGCTACGGTTATTGCCATTGGTTTTTCGCAGACTACA
>CAZKPH010000201.1:0-1902 GCA_964554605.1 uncultured Ferruginibacter sp. | reverse complement strand
TCCCGCTCCTGAGCGCCTGGATAGTATGTTCAGAATGCAAACCATTGGGAGTACAAACAACCATTACATCGACCGGAGCCTTAGCCGTCAAAAAAGCATCCAGCGAATAAAAGGCCTTACAGCCGTATTGTGCTGCGAGTTCATCTGCCCGTTGCGGGTCTATATCACATACAGCTACAAGTGCTGCTTTCGCTGAAATATGTTTTGCATGCCTGGGGCCGATCCGGCCACATCCTATTATTGCAAATTTCAGGGGGGACATCTTCATGAAGTAAAATTAACTTACCGCAGGCTACTTATTATATTTTTAAGGTTGTTTCTATATACTTCAAAGCTGAATTTTTGCATAAGTATATCCCTGTCAGGAATGTGCCTGCCCTTATGCTTCAGCATATCATTTATCGCATTTGTAATTGCAACTTCATTATCAGGGTCTACCAATAACCCAAGTTTTCCACCGGCCAAAGCATCAACCGATCCGTCTTTGTTTCCGGCAATCACCGGTAGCCCATAAAACATCGCTTCAATGAATACAATCCCAAACCCTTCTTTCTTACTAGGCATCACATAAAGATCGGCAAGACTGAAATGTGCAGGGATTTCTTCATCGGGGATGAAACCTGCAAAAATTACATAGTCCTCAATTCCCAGCTTGCGGATAATGGCATCCATTCGCTCTTTTTCAACAGCATCATATTTACCTATAATGAGATAACGTAAATTAGGGTATTCGGGCAGTAATTGGCTAACGGCATTCAGGACATGGTCATACCCTTTATATTTTTCCTTCGATGAAATCCTTGTTAACGTAAGAATAACCTTATTATCCTCATTAAAGCCATAACGGTTCCTGATTGCATTATTCATATTAACATCAGTAGCTTCCTTCAGAAAAGGGTCAAGGCAATTATTAAAAATGGTTACCTTTTGATCCGTCAGCATTTTATTTTGTGCCAGTAAAATACCCCGTGTATAATCGCTGACAGAGAGCACCCTATCATAAAAATGGAGAAATATTTTCCGGAAGAAAGATGTTTTCCCCCAGACTTCAATTCCATGTGCAATAAGAACCAGTTTTGTACGCGGAGAAAACACCTTGATAAGGAAGCCTACTAATAACAGGTTAACATGGCTTAAAATTACTACATCCTTGCCAAACCCTTTTCTTATGCTGCTGAATATAAAACTGGCTTTGCGCCTGGAAAAACCACTGAATACCCTGGCAGGAAAATATTTATCCATTATATCCGTACCACTGTCATAAAGGGAAAAAACTGATACATTCTCCCCTTCGATCTCATAAAGCGCTTTGCCTGCAACACGGCACACTTTTTCGATACCGCCTGTTGCAGAAAATATCCTTAGCGTAAGAAACAAAACTTTATTCGGGCTTTGCATATTTTTCAAGAAGGATTAGGACAAAATACCGCGACCAATGTATTTCATTATTAACAAACTGTTTCTTATATTTTTCAAAATGCTTATTACCAGCATTCCCGGCAAAAGAATCATTTTTCAACCATGTAGTGAACGGGAAGGTGAATCCCATTTTATTCCTATTCCATATCGGCTCAGGCAATAGTTTGCTAAACGTATCGATTAACAGTTGTTTTGTATGGCTGCCTGAGAACTTAATATCAGAACGAATAGCATTCACTATGTTTACAAAATCCCTGTCGAGGAACGGAACCCTGATTTCCACGCCGTGTGTCATACTCATAACATCCGAATCCCGCAGCAATTGATTTTGCATATACAGGTCTGTTTCTAAGCGGTAAGCCTGTTCTTCATCTGTTAAACCGGATGGCAGAGTATAATGAGGTATTGACTTAAGGCACTCCCATACCTCACTTTCAGTACAATCAAGATAACTTGATATTTCCCTGGGAATAAATTCTCCAC
>CAZKPH010000200.1:0-4684 GCA_964554605.1 uncultured Ferruginibacter sp. | reverse complement strand
TCTCGGAAGGGTATCATAAGGAGCCGGTATTGCAAAATCATTAGTTGCTTTATCAATTGCCATTAATCCATGAGCGATAGCATCCAGTGTTTGTTTGGCTTCTTTCATTTTCGTTTCCAGCAAATTCCAACGCATCAGATCATATTTGCGGATAGCTTCACAACCCAGTTCAAGAGCCCTTTCTTTCACAATAGCATTGAACATATCTTCTTTAGAAGCAGGGAAAACAGAAGGCGCATGTGCCCTGTTTCTTACTTCATTGAGAGCAGCTACAGCCCCACTTGGCCCATTGATCTCGTTTTCTGCTTCTGCATACATTAGCAGGACATCAGAGAACCGCATAATCGGAAAATTAAGGCCGAAGTTTTGCCCGTTGGTACCGTCCATAGCAGGCGTAGGATTAGATATCCAGTCTTTACGGAATTTACCATCCACAATTTCAGAATAAGTTTGAGGCACTTTCACCTTAGTCGTTAACGTAATCTGATAAGGAGCTATAGTAACATCCCTGCGTACATCGGTAGAGTCAAACATATAAAAATAAGTAGGCAAAATCCGGATAAATGCATTTCCCCTGTTGCTACCGCCAGACATCCTGGGGCCACAATCATATCCCAGTTTACTTCCCGTTTTACCTCCGGCAAAACGGTTACTTACTTCAAACAGAATCTCTCCGTTTGGCTCAAATGCATGGGCACAAATGTAATCCTTAAATACTGCCCTGAAATCTGGATTCAGATTATGCTGGGTCCTGTTTGCAATGAGGTCAGCAGTTTCTTTACGAGCTATCTGGTAATAGTCCAGGTAGTTAGACGCTCTGGATTTAGTTCCGTCCTGTTTTAAAGTGTAGCCACCAGCAAATAATGCAATCTTGGCACGCAACCCTTTTGCAAATCCTTTCGATATCCTGTCGGGAGAAATATTACCTTCAGTGCGCCATGGAAGCAGGTCCTCTGCCAGTTCCAGGTCTTTCAGAATTTGATCATAGATCACATAGCGGTCTGTACGAGCCATATACAAATTGGGCGTTTGTGCTGCAGGCAAAAAAGATGCAGGGACATCACCCCAAAGTTTTACCAATTCTGAAAAATAAAAAGCACGTAAAGTAAGCGCTTCACCATAAAAGCGTTTCAATGAATCTTTCTGGCTTTCAGTGCCACCGGAATACATCGCCATTTTGGGAATATAATAGATTGCAATATTTGCCCTTTCCACACCGGTAAAGAACCATATCCATGGGTTTTTCATCAAAACGTTATCATAAGTTGGGACAAAATTAAAATGATTAAAAAATCCCCTTGTCCCATCCGCCGCATTTGAACTGGCGGTGGTAATATCGTCATCGCACTGGTAATAGATACTCAGCCTGTCTCCATATCCATAATCTCCCTGAAGAGGATCGTAAATGCTGACAATTACTTTTTCTACACTATCCGGTGTACTAAAAACCACATCAGCATTACCGGCAATTGTTGTAGGTTCTACATCCAGATATTTTTTACAGGAAGTTATTACAACCGTAAGAAACATTAGTGGAAGTAATATCGTTATTATTGAAAATTTAAGTTTCATATGACTTATAAATTTATATTCAGTATTGCTTTTCAAAAAGGTTCAATTAAAATGTAACATTCACACCTGCCACATACGACCTGCTACGAGGATATGCCGAATAATCCACACCTGGTGTAAGCGGGTTGGTAGTACGTGTATTAGCTTCAGGATCATATCCGGAGTAACGAGTTATAACAGCGAGGTTATTAACAGTTGCATATACCCTGAATTTCTGGATATGGATCTTTTTAAGAAGTTTCTTTGAGAAAGAATATCCGATAGTCACGTTATTTATTCTCAGAAAACTGCCATCTTCTACTGCCCAGGAAAAGAGGCTGAATGTTGATGCTGTCTGGCCTGGCATCCAGATGGATGCATTTTTATTAATTGCACTTAATACTTCCGGCACAGTGTCCCTAAGGCTGTTACCATTTTCATCAACCGTTTTCCAACGGTTATTCATAACGCTAAGCATATTGGTACCTTTAGTATAAGCACTTGTAAATTCAATCTTGTTGGCATTATAAATATCATTACCTACTACCCAGTTAACGAAGATGCTCAGGTCGAAATTTTTAAAGAATGTAAATTGCTGATTAAGCCCGCCTGTAAATTTAGGTTGCGCATGACCGATAATAGTCCTGTCCTTAAGTGTAATTACAGAATCGCCGTCAAGGTCTTTGAACTTAATAGATCCGGGCTGTACCTTACTGTTGAACAAAATAGAAGACTGGTCGGGAGACGATACGCTCTTTTTTAATACATATTTAAAGCCCGGAGCGGCAGTAGGATCGTAATTAAAATCGTTCACAGTATAGAAACCGTCAGAAACATATCCAAACATTTCCCCTACAGGATACCCCACCTTGGCATTATAGTCTAACAAAGATTCTTTATTCACACTCCAGCCACTGTATTGCAAAGAGTCGAAATAACCAACTTTATCAATCCTGTTCTTGTTGAAGGCTATGTTGAAATTAGCGCTCCATGTAAAATTCTTCTTATTTACAAATGTTGATGTTAACTGAATATCAACCCCCCTGTTTGTTGTTTGCCCAGCATTCTGTATCTGAGAAGTATAGCCCGAAGTAGCCGGGATACTTTGGCGCAGTAACAAATCCTTTGTTGTATTCTGATAAACATCTACAGACAATTGGATGCGGTTATTGAACATAGACAAGTCAAAACCGAGGTTCTTTGTAACTGTTGTCTCCCATTTCAACAATCCATTAGCCAAATAAGGAGAAGCAAATCCGGTATAGTTGATACCACTTCCTTCTCCTCCGGAATAACTCGGTGTATAAGTACTGCCTGTAGAAGAAGTAGGATTAGCAATATTGCTTGAAGAAAATACCGGCATATATAAGAATGGGTCAATATTTGCATTACCAGATCCGCCATAAGCAAACCTTACTTTAAAATCATTCACTACACTAGGCGCAAATACTTTTCTGAAAAATCCCTCATCAGAAAGCTGCCAGGTTAGCGAACCTGCAGTAAATGAATTCCATCTATGCCCGGGAGCAAGAACTGAAGCGCCGTCAGACCTTACAGAGAATGATGCAGAATATTTCTTATTGTAAGTATAATCCACTTTCCCGAAGAAAGAAGCCAGCCGCGATTCCTTTTCTGCATAAGTAGGATAATTAAGGAAAGAGGTACCAAGTGGTTGGCCATCTTTCAATTTCAGCACATTGAACAAAGGAGAATAGTCATTATCTGAATTCCCGTATTTCTGTGCCCTTACTCTCTGGAACACGCTGTATGTTTCTTCCCCCGCTAATAAAGAGAGGTCGTGATGTTTCTTGAATTTTCCTTTCAGGAATTTAGATACATTAAATGTAAACACATTAGAATTGTTTACGGATATTTTGCTTGAATTTGTAAGCCCCACAACCGGCAAAAGATTAGCAGCCGGATCGCTTCTTACCTCTGAAGTATACTGATTGTAGTATTCCTGAAGATCACCATATGTTTTATTATACCCACCTGTTGATTTGAAAGAAAGGTATTTTGTAATCGTAATATCAATATTAGCATTCAGGTTATATATGGTTGTATAATTCCTTTTGAATTCACCATTACTCAATACAACCGGATTGAAAAGATTCAGCCCATTGCCAGTGCCTTCATCAAAGTAAGATTCATCAAAATCATTTACATCTAGCCCGGTTGGCAAATAAGGCCTGTACTTAATCGTATTCCTTAATTTATTCTGCCCCTGCCCTTCTTTACTTGAAGACACACCGGCACCGGAAACCAATTGATCCGTATAACGCCCGCCTATACCTACTTTTATGAATTTATTAATCTTATGGTTGATTTTCAGGTTCAGCATGGTGCGTTTGAAAGATGAATTAATCATGATCGCATCTTCATCATTATGTGTAAACCCAAAGGTAAATTGCGTTCTCTTATTGCCTCCTGTTACACTGACATTGTGCGTTTGATTAAAAGCTTTCCTGCCAAACACTTCTTTTTGCCAATCAACAAAATTGGAATCCGCAAAAGATTTTAACCCGGCGTAAGTACGATCTACCGGCGAATATGTGTTGAAGAAACTGGCAGTGTCAGAATTAGACAAAGCTCTTTCATACTGGTACTCTGCAAACCCCACAGGGTCCATTACTCCAAGCGTTTTTGGCAATACTCTGAAACCAACGGATCCATTATAATTAATGGTAAATTTTTTCTCTTTTGGCTTTGGCGTTTTAGGCGTTTTGGTGGTAATAACAATTACGCCGTTTGCACCGCGTGCGCCGTAAATAGACAAAATTGACGGGTCTTTGATTACGTCAATACTCTCAATATCCTGCGGTGCAATTGATTTCAAAGCATCTTCGGTTTGTACGCCATCAACCAGATAAATAGGCGAGTTATTTTGTGTCAACGAAGTACCGCCTCTTACACGAAGGTTCACTTCTGCATCCGGAGAGCCTTCAGAAGTTGTTACCTGCACACCAGCCAGCTTTCCGGTTAGCGCTTCAGCAGCAGAGGAAACGGGAATATCTTTAATCTGGTTAGAACTCATTGTGGCTACGGCAGCTTTCAGGTCTTTTCTTTTCACAGCTTTATACCCTACAACAATTACTTCATCGCCGGAACTGTATGACTTCTTTAATTTGACATC
>CAZKPH010000199.1:0-4692 GCA_964554605.1 uncultured Ferruginibacter sp. | reverse complement strand
AAGCCAGGTTAATCAGTAAAACATTGTTATACTTTTAGTATATTGGGTTACAACATTATTATATGAGATGTACTTATGGGCAGAAGGGTTGGCGTGATTATTTAAATTAACTGTTAAAGGAATTTACAAAAAAATAATACGCATCCCAACCTTTATAATCCTATCAGCATCTTTAACTTAAAGTCGTTATATTATTTGGAGCAACTAAATGAGTTGATACAAGGCTGTATTAAAGGAGACCGCTTTTCCCAAAGCCGGTTGTACACTTTATTTGCTTCAAAGATGCTCGTTGTTTGCCTCCGGTATTCGAAAAACAAGGAAGAGGCCGAAGAAATTCTCCAGGAAGGGTTCATGAGGGTCTTCACATTTATTCAACAATACAACTCCACAGGTTCCTTTGAAGGCTGGGTAAGAAAAATAATGGTGAACTGTGCTTTGCAGAAATTCAGGATTAAAAGCACACTCCATGCTGTGGTGGACATAGAATCAGTTAAACCGGAATCTTTCGCATCAGAGGATATTATTTCCAATATCAGTGCGAAAGAATTGTTACAGATGGTACAGGTACTCCCGCCTGCGTGTAAAATGGTTTTCAACTTATATGTCTTTGAAGGGATGAAACATAGAGAAATTGCCGGATTACTTGGTATTTCTGAAGGCACGTCCAAATCAAATCTTAGCGATGCCAGGGTAATTCTGCAAAAAGCTATTGCAAAAAATGTAATGGACAATAAACAAAACACCGGATACGTATGAGCGATAATCTGCATGATATTGACAAATTGTTCAGATCTGCTATTGATGCACACGAAGAGGCTCCGTCTGAGGATGTATGGAATAATATTGACAAAGGACTGGATAAATATACCAATGCTTCTATCCGGAAGCGGTACCGCAACCTGAAGATAATAACGCTATTCCTGGCTTTGTTACTGATTGGATTCATCGCCTATTTCATTTTCAAGACTGATTATTTTAAAAATAATTTATCAACGAATGAGAGCAAAGGTTCAAATTCACTAGCTGTTGATACAGCCAAATCTTACACGGAAAAAGAACCGACAGGCGCTGCGTCTCCAACACAAATACAAAATCAACAGGCTCTCTCAAACATAAAAAAACAATTGCCTGTTATTCCCGCTTTACATTATCCAAAAAAGGAAAGGCCAACAATTTCTTCTACAACTCTGGCAGCAGAAGCCGAAGTCCCAACATTTAATACCCATGAAGGTGTTTTTGCAAAAAGAAATGTAACCAGCAAAAAAACAAAGGCAAAAACAACCTTGAATATCGGGTATACCACCACCTTAGTAACCTGTCAGGAAGGAAACAATGCTGATATTGCTGAAAAACGGCTGATAAACAAAACAGCGGTTGATAAAATTCCTGCCACCAGGAAAAAATCCGGATTAGTACTCGCCAAAAAAATGAACATCCCTGTACTACTACAAAAGAATACAAAAACCGGCAGTGATAAAAACAAAACAAATCCTTACTGGGGATTTGCAGCATTTATCTCCCCCCACATAACTTCTTTATTACTAAAAGATGGCGAAACAGGCCCACGCCGCAGAGAAGAAATTAAAGAAGGGGAATATGAAAACATTTCATTTTCTGCCGGGATAGTACCGGAATTGTCGTTCTCAAAAAACTGGAGTTTGCAAACAGGGCTGATATACGATTCCCGGAGTAACAGCATGAATCCAAGAAAAATTTATGCCGTAGCCGATCCGGACGGAGAGATCAAATACCGCTTTGATTGTTCTTCCGGCTATTGGTATGTTAACCCCAAGACCGGCACCACACCAGCCATTGGCGACAGTATCATGTCTGACGAAACTACGATCCATTTGAAATACCTCACCATTCCTCTTATAGTGAAATATAATTATTCGGTAAACAGGCTTACATGGTTTGCCTCGGCAGGGTTGGGCATAAATATTTTCCTAAAAGGTAAGATATCCGCAGAAATTGAAAATGAAAACTATTCTGATTATACTACAAGTGAAAAGATATACGGCCTGAAAAAAAATTATTTAAGTGGCTTACTCTCTGTTGGCACCGAATACAGAATTAATAAAAAATATGCGCTTTACCTGTCCCCTAATTGCAATATAGCTCTAACTTCATCCACACAAAATGCACCAGTAAAATCCTTTCCGCATACAATCGGTTTTGCAGCCGGCATTAAAATACGGTTATAAACTATTGTCCTTCCCCGCCATAACACCAGGCCGTTAAAAACACACCGGATACAATAACATGCACTTTTACCGGAAAGGATACAGTTTCCCCAACATTGCATTGCACAGCAAAAATATTCGGCCCCACAGCATTCTGAATATCAATAATCCTAAGGTCATTAATAAAATCAATACCTTCTTTACCTACATATTTATATAAAGCTTCCTTAACACTCCATGCAAGTGTATAATTGTAGCAACCAGGAACTATTGAAGTTACGAGCGCTTCTTCGGCATTTGTCAGAAATTTTTTTCGGACAATTTCAGCTTTGCCACTTATTTGTTCGACATCAATACCTACCCTTGTATTCCCGACAATAGCAGCCGCATAACAGTTGCTATGCGATATCGAAAAATGATATTTACCGGAAAGAAGATAGGGTTTACCGGAAGCAGCAATTTCCATTTCCCCAAAAGGAAAATCCGGAAATAACTCTTTCAACAAATAACGACCTGCCAAATGCTGCAATCTTTTCAACGGATGCCTTATGGGCCTGATCGATACTGAATGCCGCAGAAAAAAAGATTCATCTTCTTTAATGTGCCATACTGCCAGTTTTACATCATCGTTAATATTTTGTTGATAAAGCAGCGGCATATAAATATTGAAATAAGAAAAATAAAAATCAAAAAAAATTACTTTTACAAATAAACGAATAAACCCAATATTATATCAATAGTTTATTATTTATGATTCTTAGCGACAAAAGGATACTGGAAGAAATTCGGAAAAGCAATATTAAGATAGAGCCATTTTCCCGAAATTGCCTCGGCAGCAACAGTTATGATGTGCATCTTGGAAAATATATGGCCCGTTATGTGGATAAGGAACTGGATGCCAGAAAGCACAATCCGATTGTACATTTTGAGATACCGGAGGAAGGAATTGTTTTGCAGCCTCATGAATTTTACTTAGGTGTTACGGAAGAGTACACGGAAACACATGTCCATGTCCCGTTCCTGGAAGGCAAAAGCAGTACAGGCAGGTTGGGCATTGATATTCATGCTACTGCCGGGAAAGGCGATGTCGGGTTCTGTGGCAACTGGACACTTGAAATATCCGTTAAACAACCGGTAAGAGTATATGCCGGTATGCCTGTAGGGCAGTTAATCTATTTCCCGGTAGATGGGGAAATAGAAGTAAAATATGACCAGAAGAAAGATGCCAAATACAGCAAACAACATAACAAACCTGTTGAAAGTATGATGTGGAAGAACAAGTTTTGACAATTAAAGCTGCTTATACTTCTTATAGTAGGCTACCAGGTACCCATTTACTTCATCATACGTCAAGATTCCTCCTGGCTGTTGGTTTCTTTGCAGATACCAGTCGTACACCCAACGCATTACAGGTTCAGCCGGGCTTTTATGTGCCAGAATAAATTTTCGCCATGTCCTGAGATCTTCCTTTACTTCGGGCAATAACTGCCGGGATGCCTGAATAGCAGCTATAGAATCGTATGTAAAAAGATTCCTGCTGGAATAGATATAAAGATCCAGGTATGCAGAATAACGGAACATTGTATCCTTAGAAGAAACTGCCGCAAGGTATCCGACAAAATTAGCTTCATTTTCCCGTGCATACCCGATTTGATGAGCTATCTCATGGCAGGTTGTATAGTAACGCATGAAAAGAGGGATTGTTGTATTAACCTGTGCTTCGCCGGTAAACGGATTGTAATAACCCATAAAGCCGCCATAATTCCCCAACCATCCCCAAAGTGAAACCTTCACAGATGATGGCGCAGGAACAGACAGGAATGGGTATTTTTTTCCTAATTCCCTATATGCATCCTCTGCGGCTGAAAATATATGACTGTCGTTTTCTTGTGCTGCATTTCCTGATTGTATAAGTGCGAGTTTACTTTCATTAACCCTTTGTAAAAGAATATTATTCAGCATTTTCAAATCATCGGCTGAATACGTATTTATAGTAATGCCCAATTGCCTGGCAATACCCGTACGGTTATAATTCAACCCCCATAAAATATTGAAAATCACATATATTTTTAAGAAAAACAGTACTAAATGCCCTGAAAATTCCTTTACAGATCCAAAAGATATTTGCCGTAAAAACAATGCCCTGATAAAAACTGAAATCTTTATAAGAAAATAAAGGAATAACAACCCGTACAAACAATCCCCGAGGCTAAATGGCAACCATCCGGTTATAAACCGCAACCCACACGCAAGGGGTACATATATGCTGTCGGAATAATATGATTCTATCCCCTCCGGGAAAAGAGAAAAAATATGAATCCCGGTTGCCAGCAATCCCCAAAAACTCAATTGTAGTAAAAATTTTTTTCCACCCATAAGGCCTTAAAAGTAACAAAAATGATCGTTTATGCTAATTTATGGGCAAATAATAGTAACGGAATGCAAATTTTTCCTCCAAAAAACTTACCTTTGCCGTCCTTTAAACCGAACGAAATGGCAAAAAAGAAGG
>CAZKPH010000198.1:0-4697 GCA_964554605.1 uncultured Ferruginibacter sp. | reverse complement strand
TATCAATCCGTTGGTAAAACAGAAGCCGGCAAAGCTATAAAGGAAGATATGGGCTCAAAGTGAATCCCGTCGGCAGACCGTTCAATAGTATACGAAGTAATATTCACTTCCGTGCCTACACTCCATTTTATTATCGTTTCATCATTTCCGGAAGAACGGTAAGCATTGATGTTTATAAAAGTAACAGGCAGCGGCGCTGCTTCTTTGCGTTTAAATACTACCGTAAACCTGCCAACGGCAAGGCTTGCCGGATCACTGTCCGTAGCAAAATCGTAGCGGGAATCTGATGTAAGCGATACCTGGAGAATCCGTTTCAAATAATTATCTATAAGGAACCCCTGCAAAGCCGGGTCAAAAGAACGAGGCAGGAATTGCAACTGATATTTATAATTATAATCCAGCTTGAGCATTTGCAGGTAGATGGTATCATCTTCCGTTATCAGCCCTCTTCTTTCTATAGACAGTAAATTCCCGCAACGAAGTATCCCGATCTTTTCCTTTGTCTGGAATGTCTGCATTTTTGTTGCATCCTGCTCATCCACATCATTATTGAAATTCCCGGCAAAAGTTGTTGCCACGCCATCGGCAAGAATGGTACTGTCCAGCACATCTTTATAATACAGATTTGTATAAAAGGCAGTAATATTTTGCAGTGCACCGCCATCAGCCGGGCGACTTGCGATACCGGTAGTAGTACTCAATGTTGTTTTGTCTGTTTCATGAAATGTAAGAGTCCCGCTTCCGGAGGCATCTATCATAAAGGCATCGCCGGATTCGATAATACCGTCATTGGTAAAAGTACTCATGCCGGTAGATGCGCCTCCTGAATACGGCACATACGTATAAGTCCCGTTCCCGTTACTATTGAATGTGATGAAACCGCCTACATTCTTGCTTCCCAACAATTTTGGATCCCATTTATAATACGTCTTGCCGATATTTCCACCATACGTACTCCCGTTCAGTACCACCGAATTCATACTGATAGCAGAAGCGTATGGATTGCTTAACACCTGTTTTCCTGTTACAATAGAAACAGGCACATCTCCGATATTCAGTTTCCCTTTAATACGCAGCGTTGTACCGCCGGTAGTGTTGATATACTGATTACTCACAACAATGCTCCTGTCGCCTCTTACAAAAAGCATGTATGCATTATAGTTAGTTATAGGATTATTTGTAGAAGAAGGTGCTACCCACGACCCGGTACCCGGGTCCATTTTATAAATGGAAGGGCTTGCCGTGGAGCCGGCATCAAAACCATTGCTGTTATTCGTACTACCGGAACCGTTAGTAATATGTGTGCCATATCCGGGATGCGGGTTTGTTGCGGCAGTAATATCCGTAGTAGCAGATGTAGGCACTGCGCCTTCCTGCCATGCATCCCGAATAGTGGGAGCATTAGTTGCGATGACCGGTACACCCATCAGGCGCCACCTTCTTCCGGAAAACGGAGTCTGCATCGGTAGGTACCTTTCATGGACAAAGCGGCCGTTTCCGTAGGTTATATTTCCGAAAGGAACAGCTATCGGAGCCACACATGCTGTATAGCTGTTATCAGAATGCAGTGTAATATCATAATTCCCTAAAGCAAGAGCCGTACCGTCGCTTACGGTAGCGCTATTGCCAATGGTAAAAGTATGGTATACCGTATCGCTTCCCGTAAGCGTCTTTGTACCGCCGTTTCTGAATCCTACATTGTAAAATGTAAAGGCAGGGATATTCTGTGCGGCCCCACTGCCATTGAAATCTACCGTGCTACCGGTAATAGTATATGCCTGCGAAGGATAATTGGGTATAAAACTGCCTTTTATGCCTATTGTACCGGAAGAAGGCAGTATACGAGCCCCGGCAGATTCCGAGACAAGATTATTGTAATTCTCAGCGGCAATGGTTTGGGATGAAGCGCTGCTATAAGTTACCGTACCGGTTCCGGAAGTAAATGTCCCTGTTTTTGTCCAGTTTCCTTTAAGAATAAGGTTACCGCCATTCGCCATATTTACGGTGCCATTAATAGTAAGGTTTCCGAATACTTTTACAGAATCTGAAGAACCAGCAGTAGACAGGGTCTTACCGGATTCTATACTCAAATCCCGGCACATGGCGTAGCTGCCGTATGTGGAAGCAAAAGATGATGTCTTATCTACTATTGCATTATAGGTAGCAGCATTAGAAATCACTACATCCGTCCCGGAATCCGGAACGACCTTTGTATCCCAGTTTGAGCAGTCGAACCAATCGGTATTATTAGCCCCTGTCCATTTTCCATCCACTTCTGTAGAAGTAGAAATTGGAAATGAACAAACAGTTGGCGTACCATTGAGCCCTCCATAAGTAGGCGCTGTATTGTGAAAACCGGCGCTATCGGAATAGGCAGTCCAGTTGGCTACATTATTGATTCTTGCAATCCAGCCTAAGCGAGTGGCAATAGTACCGGGGCCTGTGTATTTCACACGAGTAGGGCTGGCGGTAATACTTACATTCGTAGAGAAACAGGCATTACCCGGATACAAGGTAGAGCCCTTGGTATCGTCATATCCCGGAGCTGTCTTCCAGGGAATCCCGGTCCAGCCATACAACACCCTGCCGTTATTATAGGTAGCATTATGGTTATTGGCGGTACCGGATGTCCAGCTTCCCCCTTGCATCACCCAAACCTGGTCGGATGCATTCAGATCAAAACCAGCCCCCACTCCCAACACATTCCCATTTATCGACCAGTTGGCATCATCATTCACACCACAAATAAATATAGAATAAGTAGTAGTACCTGTACCCCGGATAGTAATGACCGTACCGGCCGGTATGGTAGATGCTGAAACGCCCCGCTGGAATTTTACCACGCCTTCCGAGTTGGCCCAATATCCGGCTGTGAGCCTTTCGTAACCATTGTCAGTCATATAGAAAGTAGTACCAGGCAAAATATCCTTAAAAGTTACAAATGAAAATTCATCATAAGAATTGCCTGAAGCCACATACTGTGTAGCTACAGCTATAATGGCAAAATCGCCCAGTTCGAAAGATGTAGATAATAAAATATTAAAGTTGTTGGAAACGACAGCCCAATCACTTGTAGCAGTGCGTATAGCCGTCATTGTAAGCCCTGTCCCGGTAACAGTATGCAAAATACCAGAAAAAGTGGCAACTCCGTTCACAGCTATAGCAGTAAGCGGGTTCCCGGTCATTGTCCCGGTAGAAGTAATCTTCACCGAAGAAACAAAATCCTTATCAACATTACCGTTGGCATCTACAGCACTAACGGCCACCGTCGCCGCCATAGCTTCATTAACCGCTGTTGTAATTGGTTGCTGGGTAAATGCCAGCTTAGTAGCCACTACACAAACAGCATTACTGGCAGTAGCCGAAGTGGCCACAGGAGCGGTAGAGAGGTACCCGGACGACCCGGATGAGGCTACCGTAACATTGGCATTGGTTATACTCAACTGAAATATTTTCCCATCTATCGTTGCAGAAGGCGTAAGGCTCGATTTTACGGTAAGACGTAATGAATAGGTTTTACTGGTATTATCCGGCACCGTTAACGACAACCCCGAAAAAGTAATTGTATTGGACGTAACAGCCCCGTGGGTTACCAGGCTGTTCCCGTCAAACAGGGCAATATCCTGTATATTAGTCCAGTCGCTTACTGTATTGCTTACTCCATTAGTAACAACCAACCCTGTAATGATAGTAGGCAATACATCCACATCGCCGCCGGAACCGCCATCCCGTACAGTGAACTGCCAAACCTGTGTACCGTCTGATACAGTTGCAATATTGCCATTGGCTATGGAGGATATGCAGGAAGATTCGCCGCCTGCGGTAATAATATCCGTGATAGCGGATGTAGTGGTAAAACTGTAAGTTGCCGGAGTAGTATTGTAACAAAGCGATGTGCCGTTGAACTCGAAAACCGAAACATAGTACACGGTATTATTAGCCAGGTTGGAAAGACTTACCCCGTTAGAAGTGGAATTGTATACAACCTTGCCTGTACCAGGCGCAAATGCAGACGCCAGCGAATACGAAGAATTAGCGGAATAGGTTGTGCCATTTACCGGGATCCCCGTTACAGCACTGCCTGCATTCACTACAACCAGCCGGTTGGTGCCGTTCCCGTTTGTCCAGGTTAATGTGGCTGTTGTGGAACCGATAGCAGAAGTAGCTACACCACCCGGAGCCGTGGAAGGCGTGTTGCACAATGTAGTAGTATTACCTGTATTACTTACGGTTGTCGTCAGGTAACAATCAGTTCCGCTGAACTCAAATATTTTTATATAATAAGTTGTATTAGCGCTTAACCCACTAACAGTAACGGACGTGCCTGTACCGATATAAACCACTTTTTCGCCAGTGGCAATAGTGGATGTGGAAGCGGAAAAATCGTTGCTGGCGCCAGTTGTATACGATGTGCCGCTGGCAGGCGTTCCGGCCACGGCACTCCCTTGTTTTACCACAATCATTCTTCCTGCACCACCCGAACCGGCTGAAAAATTAATATCGAACTGGTAAGCACCTACATTTGTTATTGATGTAAGCGTGGCCTGGGTAGTTGGTTTCGTACAACAGGTCATAGTATGTGACCCCAACCCTGATACATCATCCTGTGCATAACCGTCCCATTCCACGGAGGGATCAAAGGCATCGGAGTCATTGGTAGCCACAGCCGTTAGAGGACTCATGCTCCTCAATGTATA
>CAZKPH010000197.1:0-4714 GCA_964554605.1 uncultured Ferruginibacter sp. | reverse complement strand
GCATATTTTCAGATTCATCGTTCTCGTTTTCCAGTTGTATAAGGCCGATTACAGCGTAGTTCAATATCCCTTTGAATTCTGATACAATATCATCCCCTATCTTTTGATTGCCTTTTTCCTGAATAGTACGGATGCGTTTAGCTTTTATATATATTTGATCAACAATGGATATGGGCCTGTAAACCCTCCATGAAGTACCATAATCTTTTGTTTTGTTAATAAAAACAGACCGGCAGGATTCTATAGCATTGTCGTACTGAATATTTGTAGTCATTTTTTTTTATTAAATGTAATTTACTTTTGACACTCAAAAATAACTGATTTATACCTCATGTACGTACTAAACTGTAATGGAAAATTACTAAGCCTGAATACTCCCGTGGTAATGGGTATTATAAACGCTACAACCGATTCCTTTTTTAAAGGTGATCTTGCCGGAGGTGTGGAAAAGATGACTATGGTAGCTACACAAATGTTGCAGGATGGAGCAGGTATAATTGATATCGGTGGGCAAAGTACACGGCCAGGCAGCCAGCAGATAACACCTGATGAGGAAACAAAGAGAGTGATCCCGTTAATAAAATCTATCAGGGATAAGCATCCTGAAGCTATTATTTCCATTGATACTTATTACAGCGCTGTGGCAATAGAATCTATTAATGCCGGTGCATCTGTCATAAATGATATTAGCGGAGGAGAAATGGACAGCAGTATGTTGCAAATTGCGGGCCGGCTTGGGGTTCCGTATGTATGTACACATATGCAGGGCATACCCTCGACCATGCAGCTATCTCCCACTTACAAAAATGTTGTGGAGGAGGTGCTGGATTTTCTTGTGCGAAAAATCGAGCAATGTGAAAAAGCGGGAATCAAAGATGTAATAATTGATCCCGGTTTTGGTTTTGGGAAAACAACTGAGCAAAACTTTGCCTTACTAAAAGGCATCTCTTTACTGGCAATAACAGGGAGACCGGTACTTGCAGGCCTTTCCAGAAAAAGTATGATATATAAAACTTTGCAGGTTTCCCCGCAGGAAGCCTTGAATGGCACAACGGCACTTAATATGATTGCATTACTTAATGGGGCTTCGGTTTTACGTGTACATGATGTAAAAGAGGCTAGTGAAACGATACAACTCTACAAAGCCTATATAAAAAGAACCCACTTATAAAGCGGGTTCTTTTTATATCATCACATTAATATTTCTTATTTTTTCACCGGTTCGTTTTTGGAAGCTTTTACTGAATCGATTGCCCGTTTACGAGCTTCTTCCATTCTTTTCCGTAAAGCTAACTGTTCTGTTTTGGCCTGTTCTTTTGTGATCACATCCACTACTTCTACATCAAAAACAAGATTCTCGTTCGGTTTAATATCATTTCCGGCTCCATGCTGCCCATATCCGAGAGATGAAGGAATATATAACCTTGCTTTTGCTCCTTTATTCAGTAAGGAAAGTCCATCTGTCCAACCAATGATTACACTTCCGGGAGTACCTTGTTCGGCATTCATTGTAACTGGGATTGGCTCCATGTGACCAAATTTCGGGTCCATGTTGGAATCAAATACAGTCCCGTTGCTTAAACACTTTCCGGTATAATTTACTTTAGCCACTTTTGAAGTATCTATCCTGTCACCAGTCCCGGGTGTTATTATCTCTACATAAGTACCCCTGGGTGCTTTTTGTGCCTGTATTTTATTCTTAGCAATATATTCAGCTAATATTTTGTCGTCCTTAACCAACTGGGCAATCGATTTCAAGGAATCTGCGATTCTTAATTTCTCCATTTGAGCCTTGAATGCTGCATCGGCCTGCTCCCTTGTGTCAAAAACATTGACTACTTTGTAATGAGCAATAATAAACTGCCCTTTTTTGATAAATGGGGGAATATTTCCGCCGCTGGCTTTAATAAGGGAATCAGTAGGTTGTTTTACAATAATGCTGTCTCCCAGCCTTACCTGTTTAAATATAGCATAAAATGCAGGAGGAATTGATAAAGAATCCATCTGTGCAAATTGATGCCCGATCTGTACAGAACTTGTCAAAACTGTATCGGTTTTGGAATCCTTATATGTCTGGTCAAACTGTATTTCGAAATATTTTCCATTTTCCAGTTTTTTGCCTTTCCCATCAGAAACTATTTTATATAAGATACCGCCCTGCCCTTTCTTAAATGTATTATTACAACTGCTTAGTGCCAGTAACAAAAGCGCAGACAAATAAAAAATGTTTTTCATTGCGTAATATTTAAAATTGATAATTACTTAATTGTTCTTTATTCTCTTTCATAGCGGCTTTGAATTTCGTTACAACTATTTCCAGCGGTTCTTTATTCTGGCCGCCAGCCGCATGGAAATGCCCACCACCATTGAAATATTTCCTTGCAAAAGTATTTACGTCAAAATCTCCTTTGCTTCTAAAAGAGCTTTTTCTTTCCTCACCTCTGTCGATTATTATTGCCGCTAATTTTATGCCCTGAATACTTAGTGGAAAATTGACAAGGCCTTCCGTATCGCCTGTTTTTATATGATATTTCAGCAAGTCAGATTGTGGTATAGCTATCAGGGCGGTATTGTACTCGTAGAATATTTCCATACGGTGCATCAATACATTTCCAAAGAACCTGAACCTGTTTTCCAGGTAATTATCAAATAGGGCTTCATGAATATGGCTGTGTTCAAGTCCTTTATCCATAAGATGAGCAACCATTTTGTGAACACTTGGAGTTGTAGAAGGGAAACGGAATGAACCCGTATCTGTCATAACCCCGGCATAGAGGCATTCTGCAATAATGGGAGTAATCCGCTCTTCATGGCCGGCGTTTACAATCAGGTCGTATATCATTTCAGAAGTTGAACTCTTCCTTATATCGCTTATGCCAAACGCAAACTTTTCTTCCTGTGGTTCTTTATGATGATCGATCAGGATACGGACTGCAGGAGAAGCAGACAATTTTTCTTCCATCTTTTTTGTCCTGGACAATGTATTAAAATCCAGGCAGAAAATCCAGCCAGCTTCTTCCAATATCGTGTCCGATTTTTTCATCTGTGCCTCATAATCCAATACAGTATCGCATCCTGGCATCCAACTGAGGAAATCTGCCCAATTAGTTGGAGAAATTACTTTTACTTCGTGCCCGAAAGAAAGCAAAAAATGACAGAGCGCTAATGATGATCCCATTGCATCTGCATCAGGTTTTTGATGCATGGTAATGACAACTTTTTTAGGCTGTACTAATAAGGGGTATATTTGGCTAATTGACTGCATAAAGCGGGCAAAAGTAGTTGAAAGTTTTGGTTTTTTCGGTAAAAAAGCAAATAAATTTGGCGCTAAGGAACCTGCACTGTTTTCAAATCTTCGGTCTTTAGCAGAAACCTGCTATATTTGCCCGCAAAACAGAAATAATGAGTAACAGAACATTTACAATGATCAAACCCGATGCTACGGAAAAGGGGTATACCGGTGCAATACTACAACAGATTAATGAAGCCGGATTCAGAATTGCGGCAATGAAAATGCTGCATTTATCTGCTGAAAAGGCTGGTGAATTTTATGCTATTCATAAGGGGAAACCTTTTTATGATGAATTGGTTGCGTTCATGAGCCGCGGGCCAATAACAGCCGCTATTTTGGAAAAAGAAAACGCTGTAGAGGATTTTAGAAAATTAATAGGCGCCACAAATCCGGCCCAGGCTGCTGACGGGACAATTCGTAAAAAATACGCTTCGAATGTTGGAGAGAATGCCATTCACGGAAGTGACAGCAATGCTAATGCCTTGATCGAGGGAGATTTCTTTTTCAGCAAATTGGAGCAATTCTAATTGATTATCTTACTCCTATTATAAACAGAAGCCGTTGATAAATCAACGGCTTTCTTTTTGTACCCTTAAACCCCCTAACAAAAAGTATTTAAATTAATTCTGTCGTTTATCAAAACAACAAGAGTTACTATAAAATGAAATATCGTTTGGAAATATTTAAAAGCAAACAATCCATTACTGTTTTACTTTCAGGAAGGGAAGTAACCACAAAATAAATGTATTTTTCTCTATGATTACTATCTACAGCATTCCCGGCAATTGTGATTAGCTGGCGAGAAAAATATTGTAATGCTGATTGTCTTTGTAACAAGACAGGGACAGTACAAATAGTTTCGAGGACAGATTTAGTTTTCATTAACTTATAGGTTAAGGGTACACTTTTAAAAAAGCCAAAAAGTAATTCCGCATGGAAAACCCTTTTGACTAAATTTCAAGGGTATTTTAAAAATAACTAGCTTAAACCAGAAGAGCTCTTTTCAGTAGAATAAAAACAAGTACGGATGTAGTATTATTACTACATCGCAAAGGTAATAGTAAAACTACTACACGAACAAATATTTTTTACGATACCTGATAGTGTTTTTACTATATTGTGCTAATTTATTTTTAATATTTAAAATATAACACTCCTAATTTTTTGAAACACAAAAACTATTAAATAGTAATTTTATATTATACAATTATTTGTTTAAATGTTATAACATCTGTTAAAGCCCGGATAAATGGTTATCTCTAAAAAAATTAAAAAGTTTAAATGTTTTAACTGTTTTTGAAAGAACTGGAGATGTATACATTCTTTAATGAATCTGTAAAGGAATACTGGCAGTGTTGCCAAATATTTAAACAAAAAACCAGATGAAAATTTGGAAATGCCGTTAATTATTTCAAATTTTGG